>JAQBOH010000106.1 GCA_028288125.1 Mucilaginibacter sp. | reverse complement strand
AACCCCATGTGCTAACCGATCAGCAAAAATTAATTTTAAAAATATTAGCCAAACATGCCATCGGCGTAATGGAGTTGAAGCTGACGCTTGATCAGCTTGATAAAACTTTCACCGATCTGCAGCAGTTAAAAGAAAATAAATCAAGAAATGATATGAGGTTACGGTCGATGTTTGAAAGTTTGACCGATTCTTATTTTTTATTGGGAAAGCAAGGTGAGATCATCGACTTTAACCGCACGGCGTTTGATTTTGTACAGGATAAATACACCAGGAAACTCACTTATGGCTGTAAAATGACTGATTTTTTACCGCCGGATTTTGGCGCCGATTTTAATTTGCATTACCGTCATGCGTTGAAAGGTGAAAAAACGCAGTTTGAACAGCAAGCGAACTATGGCGCGAAGAACACCATTTGGTGGGATTGCGCGTTCGAGCCTGTACGAAACGACAAGGATGAGATCATCGGAGTTTCATACGTGGCGCGGAACATCACGGAAAGAAAAGTAAGCGAAGAAAAAATTATGGTTCAAAACAGGCTGCTTTCTAAAATCGCCCAGATACAATCGCATGATTACCGCGGTCCGGTGGCGTCTATCCTTGGTTTGATGAACCTGATCGAACTGGAGGATTATGTCGCCCCTAAGGAATATCTTTTAATGATGCAGACAGCCGTTAAAAACCTCGACGAAAAGATCCACGATGTGGTAAATATTGTGAACGATCCCTTGTTATCGATCCATTCTTCAAATTAATCCTTCAAATATTCTGTAAATAAGCAAAAACAGTTCATTGCGGGCTGTACCGTAGCAGTTCGTCGCTTGTTTTGGCACATAGAAGAAGGTATAAGTCTCTACCCATGCTTTGCCCGTAATGGGCAAAGATTAGCTGTTGTTTTTAAAGTTCTCAACCGATCTAAGTTTTACACCCCCTGTCGGTCTTTACAATACAATCCGTGCCTTCGCCTAAATCACGTTAATTTTAGATTAAATAAACGTAAAAAACACGTTACAAATAGCAAGAATGGCTTTTTTGCTCATTTTTACATTTAACATATTGTAAAAAATACACTAAGTAGGTTGTTAAAATTTAAATTTACTACCCGAAATGGCTTATAATTATGAATTATTCATAAAAGTGAAATTTAATTGTGCAGTTTGATAATTATACTATATTTTTGTTGAGGATTTATAATTAAAAGCAATCATGAAAAAGATATTTTTAACATTCACAACCGCTGCTTTGTTCAGCGTAACTGCTTTTGCCGCCGGCGGTGGTAAAAAAGGTACTGAAACTACAACTGCTACTGCTTCTTACGTTGTAACCCGCGCATTCAACGCTGATTTTGGCGGTGCTCAAAATGTAGTTTGGACTATAGACAAAAATTGCCAGAAAGCTGATTTCACTATTGATGGCGTTAAGAAAACCGCGTTTTATAACTTAGCGGGAGATTTCTTAGGAACAACCCAAACGATAGGATATAACGCTATACCTGCAAAATCACAAAAGCTGATAGCTGATAACTACAAAGGTTATATCGCGGCCGGCGTTATTATATACCAGGCTAATACAGCATTAAATGATTCTATCGACCCTACATCTTACTTTGTTGACTTAAAAAGCGAAAGTCATGAAGTATTGGTTCGTGTAACAGAAACCGGCGCGGCTGAGTTTTTTGCACAGATAAAATAAATAAAAACATTGCCTTTTTAAAGCCATTTGTCAACTGACAAATGGCTTTTTTTGTGACCTCACGCAGCATTCTCCAACCACGTACGCCTTAATTTCAGCGGTAACGCAAGGAGAGGTAATTGAATTTCGCGAACGAGCTATACGATACTCATCCAAATCCTCTGCTTTGAGGGATTAGGTGAGGCTTTGTAATGTCTACGTAATTAGTAGGATAATTTTCAATAATCCCTTGATTTTTACAACAATCAAAGTACCTTAGTATATTATTTACGATTAAAATTAATTGATATGAGTTTACGGTTAGGGGACATGGCCCCAAATTTTAAAGCGAAAACATCGGAAGGCGAAATCGACTTTTACGAATATCTGGGCAATAGCTGGGGCGTATTATTTTCGCACCCGGCTGATTATACACCCGTATGTACCACCGAATTAGGGAAAACGGCGTCGTCAAAAAGTGAATTTGACAAACGTAATGTAAAGGTGATCGCCTTAAGCGTTGACTCGGTTGAATCGCACAAAGGATGGATAAATGATATTAACGAAACGCAGGGTGTGGAAGTGAATTTTCCGCTTATTGGCGATGAGAACCGCGAAATTGCCCTGGCCTATGATATGATCCATCCCAATGCATCGTTAACCGCAACCGTAAGGTCGCTGTTTATTATAGCGCCCGATAAAACCATAAAACTGATGATCACTTATCCTGCGTCGACCGGAAGAAATTTCCAGGAAATACTGCGGGTGATAGATTCATTGCAGTTAACAGCCAATTACAGCGTAGCAACCCCGGCCGACTGGAAGGATGGAGAAGACGTTGTCATTGTTCCGGCAATTAAAACAGAAGATATTCCTGCAAAATTTCCAAAAGGTTTTAAACAGGTTAAACCATATTTACGGATGACACCACAACCAAATAAATAATTTTATTTGGTTATTAATTATTTTATATATTTGAAAAGATTGGTTTTTTGTATCCATTCCCGATTATAATAACCATACTATCAGTTTTAGGTATAGTTTTTTAATCTTAACACAATTTTTTAATACACAATTATTATTATTTATGAAAACTGGAAAAGTAAAATGGTTTAACACACAAAAAGGTTATGGTTTTATTGTTACCGACGACGGTAAAGATCTTTTTGTACACTTTAAAGATGTGCAAGGCGGCGTAAATGCCATTAAAGATAACGACGACGTTACATACGAAGTGGAAGAAGGAAGAAAAGGTTTACAGGCAGTGAATGTAAAAAAAGCATAATTACTAATTTTTTAATTAGGAGGACCTCTGCACGTACAGGGGTTTTTTTTTGACAAAGATTTTCCATTGATACACGATACTTTGCATCTGGATGCCTTACAATTTTGAAATTAAAATCTAAATTTGTCCGCAGCCAAACCAATAATTATGACTAATACCCAATCGGCCAAAGCCCAAAAAAATATTATTTTTTTAGTTCTTGTAGCCTCACTAGGCTACTTTGTTGACATATACGACCTGTTGATTTTCCTGATCGTAAGAAAAGAAAGCCTGCTTGGGATAGGGGTAAAGCCCGCCGACGTACTTTCAACCGGGCTAAGTATTATTAACTGGCAAATGTTTGGCTTATTACTTGGCGGCATATTGTGGGGTGTGCTTGGCGATAAACTGGGCCGTATAAAAGTACTTTTCGGTTCAATCGCGCTTTATTCACTGGCTAATTTTGCCAATGGCCTCGTGCATGATCCAGCTACCTATACAGTAGTCCGTTTTATTGCCGGCATTGGACTTGCCGGAGAGCTGGGGGCCGGTATTACACTGGTAACCGAAACATTGAGTAAGGAAAAGCGGGGTTATGGGACAATGATCGTTGCCGCTCTCGGGCTTTTTGGCGCAGTGGCTGCTGCTATAGTTTCTAAATATGGCTGGCGCAATGCTTACTTTGTAGGCGGCGGACTCGGTATGATATTACTCGCGTTGCGGATAGGCACTTTTGAGTCGGGAATGTTTAAAAATATTGAACGGACGAACGTCACAAAGGGCAACTTCTTTATCTTATTTAACAACTGGCAGCGATTTAAAAAGTATTTATACTGCATTTTAATTGGGGCGCCGCTTTGGTATGTTGTTGGCGTATTGATCTCATTACAGCCCGAATTTGGCGTTGCCCTTCATTCCGCGGAAAAATTAAGCGCTGGCAATGGCATTTTATGGTGCTATGTAGGGATTGCCATAGGCGGTATAGGAGCAGGGGTGATATCGCAGGTATTTAAATCGAGAAAGTTAGCAATGTATATATTCCTCACGTTGTCTGCAGTTAGCGTGGTTGTTTATTTGAATGCTACCGGCCTCACCAGCAAAGGATTTTTGTGGATATGCCTCTTTATGGGTTTTTCAGTGGGTTATTGGACTACATTTATCACCATTGCAGCCGAGCAATTCGGCACAAATATCCGGTCAACCGTTGCAACAACTGTCCCAAATTTCGTCAGGGGTTCTCTTATCCCCATAAATTTAGCGTTCGGCGCGTTAAAAGTTCATTACGGGATGATAACCAGCGGTTATATTATGATGGCCATCCTAACCATACTGGCTTTATTCTCTGTTAGTCAGTTAAAGGAAACTTTTGGTAAGGATCTGGACTATGTGGAGGTGTCGTAGAGACGGAATGCATTGCGTCCCGGCATACATGCCAAATCAACTTTATCAATTAACTTTGCCCTGATGATAAATAAGGATCAGGTCGAAGCGGACTACAAACAAATTCAGGACGAAATATGCGCCGCGCTTGAGCAGCTTGATGGCAAAGCCAAATTTGAAGAGGAACTGTGGGAGCGGGAGGGCGGCGGCGGCGGCCGTACCCGGGTTATCCAGGATGGAAATATATTCGAAAAGGGCGGGGTTAATTTTTCTGCCGTACACGGCCAGTTGCCCGAAACGGTTAAAAAGGCGCTGAAAATTGAGCAGGACGATTTTTTTGCCGCGGGTATATCTATCGTTATCCATCCCAGCCACCCGATGGTGCCCATTATTCACATGAACATCCGCTATTTTGAGATGCCTTCGTCGTTTATTCCCGGCCAGGAACCGGTACGTTGGTTCGGCGGCGGTATCGATCTGACACCTCACTATATCATCGATGAGGATGCCCGTTACTTTCATAGCCATTTAAAATCAGTTTGCGATCAATATAACGCCGAATTTTATCATCGCTTCAAATTATGGGCCGACGATTATTTTTTTATCAAACACCGCAACGAAACCCGCGGCATAGGCGGCATTTTTTACGACCGTTTAACCGCGACTGAAGATTTGACCTGGGAAACGATCATCGAATTTTCAAAATCCCTGGGCCGGTCGTTCATTCCTATTTACAGCGAACTGGTAAAACGCAACCGCGATAAAAAATATACCGACGAACAGCAGCTATGGCAGTACCAGCGCCGCAGCCGGTATGCCGAGTTTAACCTGGTATATGATGCCGGCACAAAATTCGGCCTCGAAACAAATGGCCGTATCGAATCCATATTAATGAGCCTGCCGCCAACAGCAAAATGGCTTTATAATTACCAGCCCAAACCCGGCAGCGAAGAAGAGAAAACCTTATCTTTATTAAAAAAAGGAATCAATTGGGTATGAACAATAAAATATTCAAATTGAATGCTTTGATTGCAGTTAGTTACACTGTCTTTTTTGTCGCAATCTCTTTTATGTTTGACAGGACGGGTCGTGCTGTAATACTTGGAATAGTTTACGCCTTTGTCGCCTGTATACATTTTATGGCTATGGGCGTACTTATGGCGATAAACCATTTTCGCTCTTTAATTGGCGAACGAAATGGCTATATGGCCTCATTTGCTTTCATCTGGGTATTATTATTGTTGGTACAGGTGTCGCAATTCTATATCAGATGAATAAATTAAAACTAATTGTGACTGTAATGTCAATTTGGCTAACTGCTACGTCGTTTCAATACATCGCAACACTCAAAGGCACGTGGCAATTTGTCGGCGGTATTTATAACGGCAAAAAGGAAGGCGCCACGGTTGATTACGCTTTGCGCAGAAAATATAAAGCTGGCCAGTATGAAGCCTTCATCATTGAAAAAGATGCAAAGCCCGAAAAATTCGAAGCGGGTAATTATGTAATAGTAGGGGACACCTGCATTGATACCGAAACTTTTTGCAGCCAGCCCTCGAAGATCGTCAATATACCTATTCATTATTTTTATACGCTGAGGAATGATACGCTAACCCTAAAAGGCATATTACCCACCAGTATGAGGGTTGAAGAATATTGGAAGAGGATAAAGTAAGCAGTCAGTAAAGTCAGAACTAAAATCCGTAAGATTAGGATTAGTTGATTTTTTAATTTCCTATTTACACATCCGAAACGGCGAAGCCTTCTTGAACGCCTATGAAAACAAATAATCGAAAAATTGAACATTCGAAATCCGAAATACCGTCGATATTTCTTGCTAATATTGGCACAATAAAATCATTAATTTTTTTAACTTCGCAGGTCGTTTTAAAACCCTATTTTAACACACAGCTAACGAGAAGAATCTACAACAAAAAATAAAAATGGCCGAAGAAACAGGAAACGGAAATATACCAGAAGACAGAATAATTTCGATAAATATTGATGAAGAAATGCGGTCGGCCTACATTGACTATTCAATGTCGGTTATCGTATCCCGGGCGCTGCCCGATGTCCGCGACGGTTTAAAGCCGGTACACAGGCGGGTGTTATACGGCATGCTAGACCTTGGCTTAAACAACAACAAACCTTATAAAAAATCGGCCCGTATAGTAGGAGAGGTGCTGGGTAAATATCACCCGCACGGCGATAAGTCAGTTTACGATGCCATGGTACGTATGGCCCAGGAATGGAGCCTTCGTTATCCGATGGTTGAAGGCCAGGGCAACTACGGCTCAATTGACGGTGATGAACCTGCGGCCATGCGATATACAGAGGCAAGACTGGAGAAGATCGCGGAAGAGATGCTTGCCGATATCAATAAAGACACCATTGATTACCAACTTAACTTTGACGACTCGCTACAGGAACCTACCGTTTTACCTGCAAAGTTTCCAAACTTACTGGTAAATGGTGCATCAGGTATCGCTGTGGGTATGGCCACCAATATGGCGCCTCACAACCTGACCGAAGTTATCAATGCTACTTTAGCATTGATCGATAACCGCCAGATAGAGGTAACCGAGCTAATGAAATACATCAAAGGCCCGGATTTCCCGACCGGCGGTATTATTTACGGTTTTGAAGGCGCGCGCGAAGCGTTTGAAACCGGCAGGGGCCGGATAGTGATCAGATCGAGGGCCGAAATTGAAACATATAATAACGACCGCGAGCGCATCATCGTTACGGAAGTGCCTTATCAAATTAATAAGGCGCTAATGATTGAGCGTACTGCCGAACTTGTAAACGAGAAAAAGCTGGAAGGTATTTCTGCCATCCGCGATGAATCGAACAGAGAAGGTATCCGTGTAGTATATGAAATAAAACGGGATGCGAATGCTGCTATAGTACTGAATAATTTATATAAGTACACCGCGCTGCAAACCTCGTTCAGTATAAATAATATTGCCCTGGTGCATGGCAGGCCCATGCTGCTTAATTTGAGGGACCTTATCCATCATTTTGTTGAGCACAGGCACGAAGTTGTTATTCGCCGTACCAAATTTGAGCTGGCCGAAGCACAAAAACGCGCCCACATATTGGAAGGGTTGCTGATCGCATTAGATCACCTGGACGAAGTGATCAGGTTGATCCGCGCTTCAAACACGCCGGATGATGCACGGGAAGGCTTAATTGCCCAGTTCGGATTAACGGATATACAGGCGCGCGCCATCCTGGATATGACCCTAAGAAGGTTAACAGGCCTGGAACGGGATAAAATAAAAGAGGAATACGCCGGGTTAATGAAGCTGATCGAGTATCTGAACTCTATTCTGGATGATGAAGGTTTGCGTATGCAGATCATAAAGGACGAACTGATCGAGATCAGGGAAAAATATGGTGATGAGCGCAAAACCGAAATGGTGCATTCATCTGCAGAAATGCAAACTGAAGACTTTATCGAAGATGAGGACGTAGTGATTACCATTTCGCGTGAAGGTTATATCAAACGTACGCCGTTAACCGAATACCGCAGGCAGGGCAGGGGTGGAAAAGGATCATTGGGCAGCAATAGCCGCGATGCCGATTTCATTGAGCATCTGCTCATAGCCTCAAACCACAATTATATGCTTTTCTTCACCGAATCGGGGCAATGTTTCTGGCTGAGGGTATTTGAAATTCCAGAAGGATCACGGACTTCGAAAGGGCGCGCCATCCAAAATATAATCAATATCCCGAAAGAGGAGAATATTAAGGCGTATATCAAGCTCATCAGCCTGAAGGATAAGGAATACCTCGAGAATAACTTTATTATTATGTGTACCCGCAAAGGTACCATCAAAAAAACCTCGCTCGAGGCGTACTCACGTCCGCGTGCAAATGGTATCAATGCCATCAATATTAACGAAGGCGATTCACTGCTTGAGGCAAATTTAACTAGCGGCAGCAGCGAAATTGTAATGGCTTTAAAATCAGGCCGCGCCATTCGCTTTAACGAATCAAAGGTACGGCCAATGGGACGTACCGCAACAGGTGTGCGGGGTATAACGCTTGATGATGACCAGGACGAAGTAGTTGGCATGATCAGCATCGACAATCCGGAAACAACCGTGCTGGTAGTTTCTGAAAAAGGTTACGGCAAGCGTACCGACATCGATGATTACAGGGTAACCAACAGGGGAGGGAAAGGTGTAAAAACCTTGAACGTTACTGATAAAACCGTAAAACTTGTTGCCATAAAAGGTGTTACTGATAAAGAAGACCTGATGATCATCAATAAATCGGGTATTATCATCAGGATTGCCATCAGTGAGCTGAGAACAATGGGCAGGGCTACACAGGGGGTGAGACTGATTACACTAAAGGAAAACGATGAGATTGCTTCAGTTGCTAAAATTGAGCATGATGATGAGGATGACCTGGAACTAGATGAAAATGCCGAAAATCCGGGTGCAGAACCAGCTGAAGGCGAAGAGCCGGCAGAGGGTGACGACCAACCAAATGAATAAATAATAATGCAGGGCCGTAAAATTAAATTACTGGTTTTAATACTGTTGTTCACCGCCTCGGCAGCCTTTTGTCAAACAGAAGTGTTAAAAAGCGTGGTGAACAACCTTGCATTTTATAAACAAAAAAAGGATATCAGGTATTTAGCAGGCGCCAGGAAATCGGTAGACAGTCTGATTACTACACATTCCGATTCATCCAATCTTCAAAAAATGATATACCGGGCTATTGTTAATTCAAGCATCCTGTATATCGATTCATTAAATAAATTGAACCAACCGCCGGCATTCTTCAATCAAACTGTTGAATTGGTTGATAAACTGTCAGCAAACAAAAAAATTTACCGGTATCAGCCCGAAATGGACTATGCCCGGCATTGCCTGGCTAATGTTTATATACGCAAAGCATTTGCATATATGAGAATCTCGGATTTCAATAATGCCTTACAATTGTTTATGGAGGCCCGAAGGCTTGCGCCGTCGTTTAAACCGGTAAACGCTTATATTGCCTATTCAAATAACAAACTCGGTAATTTACACGAGGCGGCTAAATATTATACCCGGTTAATTGGCAACGATAGCGCGAAAACCGAGTATATTGAAGCTGCATCAAACACCTACCAGGCAATAGGCGATACGGCTGCCGCCCTCGAAATCATAAAAAAAGCCAGGAGATCGTTACCTGCCGAACGGTCTTTATTACTGGATGAAGCCAATATCTATAATAATAAAAAAAATTACCAGGCACTATTGCCGTTATTGCCTGCATTACTTGATATGAATAACAATAATGCTGACGTTGCGTTTGTAGCGGCAAATTGTTACGACCATTTAAACCAATATAATAAGGCGGAATCACTTTATTTACGTGCGATAGAATTGAATAATTCGGCATATGATCCTATATTTAACCTCGGTTTGTTGTATTTAAAACAGGCTGAGATCGGAAAGGAAAAGGGTAGTGTGCAAAATATGGCCCGTTCGGCGCAGTGGCTTGAGAAGGCAAATGAAATATCGCCAAATGATATCAAATGCCTGCGTGTATTGCAATTAGTTTACACAAAAACCGGCAACCTTGACCAGGCAGACCGGGTAAATAATAAATTAAAAGAGTTAATCAATCAATAATAGATCATGAAAATTAAATTTTTGATAGCTGGCCTGTTAGGCCTGATTTCAACAGCAGCGCTTGCACAGAAGAGCGAATTAAGTAACGCACAAACCGAATACGAAAGTTATTCGGTAAGTAACGTAAACGCGCAAAAAATTCCGATGCTGAAAGCAAAAGCGAAAACAAGTCTTACTAACGCAAAAACATCCATTGATAAAGCTTCGGCGAATGCTAAAACCGCCACCATGCCGCTTACATATGCAGTAAAGGCGGCGATATACGGCGCTTTGGCCGAGGAGGATTCTGTAGAAACTACGTCGGTTGTGAATTATAACACCGCTTCAGAAACCCTGAAACAAGCAAAAATAGCCGATACTAAAAACGAAAATACCAAATTAATAAACGAAGCTACGATAAGACTGGAACGATACCAGTTGAATAAGGGAGTAACAGCATTTCAAAATAAAAAATACGTAGAGGCGTATAAGTCATTCGACAATTATCGCACGCTTGCTCCAGAAGATACAACGGCAATTTTTTATACCGGACTGGCGGCAACAAACGCGGGTAGTACTGATCCGCAATATTATCCGATTGCGATCAGTAACTATAACAAGCTGGTGGCTACTAAATTTTCAAAAAACCCCCAGGTCTATTTAGATCTGTCGGCGATATATTTACATGTGAAAGACACCGTAAACGCGGTGAAAGCAATTAATGAAGGAGTTGCCAAATATCCGAAAGATTCGGAGCTGCGTAAAAGACAGATTGAAACTGCTTTGCAAACCGGCAGGCAGAACGAAATAATAACTTCCGTTGAAACCGCCATTGCAAATGATCCTAAAAACAAAACCTTGTATTACTATTCGGGGTTAACCTATTCACAGATTGCCGATGCCGACAATGCCAGTTCACTAAAAACAAAAGATGCTGCTGCTAAAAGCTCCCTGCATCAAAAAGCACTGGATAACTACTCAAAGGCGGCCGATATGTATAAAAAAGCCCTTGAGATAGATCCGAATT
>JAQBOH010000170.1 GCA_028288125.1 Mucilaginibacter sp. | reverse complement strand
GTTAAATCTTTTTTGCGCTGCGTACCATAGCCTACAACAACGACCTCTTGCAAGGAGCTGGAAACCGCGGTTAATGTGGCATTAATTACATTTCGCTTATTAATTTGGACTTGATATGGAGTATAGCCAAGGTATCTGAATACCAAGGTACTTGTATCCGAAGGAGCATTTAAGGAGTAAACACCATCAGCGTTCGTTGAAGTACCATTGCCAGTGCCCATTACACTGATAATAACTCCAATTAAAGCGTCTCCTTTTTCGTCCGTAACTTTACCGGTTACCCGAAAAGTGCTTTGCGCCAGCGTTTTTTCTGACAAAAATAAAAGCGGTATTATAATGAAAGCCATACCGGCCATTTTCATTAACTGCTTATTATTGTTTTTGCATTTAAAGAAAACACTGAATGCCCAGGTTTGATAAAAATTATTTCTCATTTAATTTTGATTGGTTGTACATTGATTATAATTGATTATATCACAATTTGGTTATCTGATAAGCAAATTGTACCCTTTTAGGGTTTATTTAATTATCTTGAATTCATAGGAACGCCCTCATAGTGTATTAGTAATAAATAATTTATGTCGGTACAATTGGTTTGTAGGTACATATAGTTTGTAGGTACATAGGTACATACAATACTTCAATTTAAAAAGATTTTTTTTATTTTTTTTTATTAAACAAGCGTTTCATAATGAAAAGCTCTTAATTAAGTCAATGAGAGCATATTTTGACCTAATTATTTTAATTCAAAAAAAAGTCCAATTGTTAATACATTATACCTTGGAAAATAATTTATTTTCCTTTATTTAATTAAAAATTCAAAGCTTCTATATTAACACACACATCCTTATCATTCATTATGAGGAAATTATAGATAAAGTCAACTGCATACAATGTTATAACATGAATTTTTGATAGTTTTGACTAAGTTTATTTTATAAAATGCCATATGAAGAAATATTACATTGATCATAAAAGCCCGATACCATTACATGTTCAGGCTGAGGAAATATTAAGAAAAATGATTAATGCTTCAGAATATAAAAACGGCAAACTTATTCCTAATGAATTAGAGTTAGCTAAGCAATTAGCCATTTCCAGAACTACTTTAAGACAGGCTTTAAATAAGCTGGTTTACGAAGGATTACTGAGCCGAAAAAAAGGTATAGGAACAAGAGTTGTAGAAAATGTAGTAAGTTCAAAATCGAATAAGTGGCTTAGTTTTTCCCAGGAAATGGAAGCCAGGGGTATTCACATCAAAAATTATGAACTGCATCTTAGCTGGGTAAAGCCAGATGAAAGTTTAAAACAGTTTTTTGAAATAAAAGCGAATCATAAAGTTTTGAAAATGGAACGGTTGCGTGGAACAATTGATTCACCCTTTGTCTATTTTATTTCTTTTTTTCATCCACGTATTTGCCTGACAGGAGAAGAAGACTTTAAACAACCTTTATATGAAATGCTGAAAAATGAGCACTCCATTATTGCCACATTATCAAGGGAGGAAATAAGTGCCCGATCATGTGATAGATTTATCGCTGATAAACTGGAAATAACTACTGGAAGCCCCATTTTGTTTAGAAAGAGATTTGTTTACGATCAGGCAGAAAGACCTATTGAATATAACTTAGGATATTATAAGGGCGATAGTTTTATATATACAGTAGAAAGCAGAAGATAGTTTGAGAGAGCAATCATCAAAGGTTGTTTCCTTACTGATCAACCTGATCGACAATGCGATCAAATATTCCTCCAATGCAAAAGAAGTGGTGTGCTTAAGGCTTCCTGCAGGACGCCTATCGGATACGCCGGATGCACAGCGCTCCAATCCGTTTAACCCGATAGGTACAGCAAATCGGCGGTCATAGTTTACCGGTGATTTGCTTAGACGTCCTGGTCAGCTCTTATAGTAGTTCAGCATCCATTTGATACCAAACTGATCTTGTACGGAGCCAAACAAGGCGTTCCAGAACATTTCACTTACCGGGGCCAGCACCTGGCCGCCCTCGCCGAGCTTTTGAAAGAACCTGTGAATCTCTTCCTCGCTGGTGCAGCTGATCGCCAGCTGAATGTTATCGCCTGTTGTCTGTCCCTGCGGGCCGCTCATATCCGAGCCCATAAGCAGCATCTTACCGTCCAGCGTGAGCGACGAATGAAAAATTTTGCCTTTTCCTTCCGGCCAGTGCTGTTCCATCGGCGAGCCGTCGACCAGTTGCAGGTCTAATTCTCCGCCAAAGCATTCTTTGTAAAAGTTCATGGCCTCGCGGCATTTGCCGTTAAAGCCAATGTAGGGATTGATTGCGTCCATCAGTATGGTTTAATTTTAAGTGTGTAACCATAAAGTTAATGGATTTTTTTCAATAGCAAATCTTCACCACCCTGATAAACCCGATTTCAAAATTAATTATCAGCCCCTTAACGGAATATCATAAATAGTGTAATGATGTTATTTACGTTGAGGTTTATTTTTTTTCTTTTTAACTAAAAACAAATTTTAAGAAATGTGTTTAATATATAACTATGGAAACCAATAAAGATAATTCGTGCCCGGTGCCTAACGGTGTATTGGTTATTGTAGGCGGACACGAAAACAAAGGGGAAAAGCTGGAGAAAAAGGTGCAGGAAGCACATAGGTCTAAAGAAATACTCCGCATTTTCGTTGGCCTTACCGGTAAAAAAGATGCGACTGTTGAAGTGATCACAAGCGGTAGTGGCGAGGGCGCGGAGTCGTTTAAAGATTATCATACAGCATTCTCATCTCTCGGAGTTAAGCAGGTGGGCCACATCCATCATAATAAACGGGCCGATGCACTCAAAGACAGCGACCTGGCAGAGCGTATTGCAAATGCTGATGCCATTTATTTCTCGGGGGGCGATCAGTTAAAGATAACTTCCATTTATGGGGGCACTGAACTGCTGTTGAAACTGAAGGAGCGGTATATACATGATAAGTTAATATTAGGAGGCACCAGCGCGGGGGCGATGGCTTTTTCAACTCCGATGATATTTGCAGGCAGTAAAGATATGGAGCAAATAGCCGGCGAGGTACGCGTTACCACGGGTCTTGAGTTTTTGAAAGATGTATGCATCGATACACATTTTGTAGACAGGGGCCGGTTTGTGCGTATGGCCCAGGTAGTGGCCACTAACCCAACCTGTATTGGAATTGGTATTGAAGAAGACACTGCCATTATAGTACGTAACGGTTTGGATGCCGAAGTGATAGGCAGCGGCGTTGTGATTGTGATTGAAGGATTTAATATTACCGATTCCAACATCCTGGAGTTAGGGTCGGAAGAAAGCATATACATTCATAACCTGAATGTGAACCTGCTTTCAAAAGGGAATAAATATCAGATACCGCGGCATAATCCGCCGCATTTATAATAGCCGGTAAAATTAGTACGAAGAACCAATGAACATTCAGATAGCATTTGCTAGCTGATTGGCTATATATAAACCAAAAATGGAAATTATTAAATTAAAAGTAATGCGCGGGCCGAACTGCTGGTCTGCCGTTCACCACAAACTGATAGTATTAAAAATTAAGCCGGATACTGTGGATGCTTATCCGTATAAAGTCACCGATGTAATGATCGAAGTTACAGATGACTTGATCAAAAGATTGGAAGGTATGCGCATTCCGCCGCAATTTTTATATCGCGGACAAACATTAACTGAATTAATTGGGCATGTAGCGGTCGCTTTACAACGCTTATGTGGTATGGATTGTCCTTACTTTTCCGGGCAGGCTGCCGGTTTAAGCGCCGACGCCACTGTTATATTCCCGTATGAAGTGGAAAACGCCGGGGTATATGCTGCCCGCGCAAGCGTTAAGATCGTTAACAACCTGGTTAGCCATACGCCATACACGCTGGAAGCGGAAATGCAGGAGTTGAGCCGGATTAGCCGCCGCCAACGCTTGGGGCCAAGTACCAAAGCGATTGCACAAGCGGCACTTAACCGCAATATCCCGGTCACCCGCCTTGATAACGATTCATTAATTATGCTTGGGCAAGGCGCGCAGCAACGGATAATCAGGGCGGCAGTCGCCAGTTCGACCAGTGCTATTGCAGTGGAACTTGCCCAGGACAAAGACAGTACAAAAAAAATACTAAGGGATAATTATATTCCTATCCCACCCGGCGTCATTACCGACGAACTGGACGAACTGGTAAACGCGATTGACGAGATAGGCTTTCCGTTAGTAATAAAGCCGTCAGACGGAAACCACGGACGTGGTATAACCACCATGATACAATCACAGGCCGAAGCTGTAAAGGCTTTCCAGCTGGCACAGCAGGTTTCAGAAGATGTGATCATTGAAAAGCATATCCAGGGTAACGATTATCGTTTTTTGGTAATTAATTACAAGTTAGCTGCCGTAGCTAAGCGAACGCCGGCGCTTGTTAAAGGCGATGGAATATCGACCATAACGCAGCTCGTTAACAAAACAAATAAAGATCCAAGACGCGGCCCCGGTCACGAACAGGTATTGACTAATATAGTAATGGACGAAGATACCCTGGCTATACTGGCTACGCTGCAATTAACCCCCGACACCATATTGGATAGAGGCCGTACAGTATATTTAAAAAGCACAGCTAATTTATCAACAGGCGGCACTGCCGAGGATGTTACCGATATGGTGCACCCGCATAATAAGGCCCTCGCCGAACGGGTGGCCCGTTTAATGGATCTTGATATTTGCGGTATTGACGTGATGGCCGCCAGGGTTGATGAGCCAATAACAGAAGCAAACGGCGCTGTACTGGAAGTGAATGCCGGTCCGGGTTTGCGAATGCACCTGGCGCCATCCAACGGTTTATCGCGGGACGTTGCCGCGCCAATTGTTGAGATGTTATATCCCGGGGAGACAACCGGACGTATACCGCTGGTTGCTATAACAGGGACCAATGGTAAAACCACCACCACCAGGCTTATTGCCCATATAGCCAGACAAACGGGGTATCATACCGGCTTTACCACCACCGACGGTATTTATATTGATGACAAGCTGATTTTACAAGGCGATTGCAGCGGGCCGCAAAGTGCGAGGGTCGTTTTGCGTGACCCGCTGGTTAATTTTGCAGTGTTAGAGTGCGCCCGCGGCGGCATATTAAGGTCGGGCCTCGGTTTTGACCAGTGCGGCGTAAGCATTGTAACCAATATTTCCGCCGACCATTTGGGGTTAGACGGCATTGAAAGTATTGAGCAATTGGCTAAGATAAAAGCGGTGGTTCCGCAAAGTACCGCTATAACCGGTTATGCCATTTTAAATGCAGATGATGACCTGGTTTACCAAATGAAGGACAGCGTAAAATGCAATGTAGCTTTGTTTAGCCTCGACGCCGGAAACCCCCGGATAAGGCGGCACATCGCTACGGGTAAATTAGCGGCGTTTACTGAAAATGGGTGGTTTGTTGTTTTTAAAGAAAACCAAAAACACAAGGTAGCTTTAATAGCCGATGTTCCGTTAACTTTTAAGGGCAGTGCCGAATGCATGATCAAGAATGTATTACCGGCGATACTTGCCGCCTGTATTTATCAAATTTCATTTCAACAAATCAAACATTCTCTATTGTCGTTTAAGTCTTCGCCGGAAAATACGCCGGGGCGGATGAATCATTTTCAGTTTACTAATTTTTGTTTAATGCTGGATTACGCGCATAATGAAGGAGGCTACGAGGAGCTAAAAAAATATGCGGCGCAAGTAACCGCCAGTGTTAAAACAGGAGTAATAGCCGCTGCGGGCGACAGGCGCGACCAGGATATAAGAAACCTCGGCGCACTTGCGGCTGAAATATTTGATGAAATAATTATCCGCCACGATAAAGACGGCCGTGGCCGTACAAACGAGCAGATCACCGGCTTATTGACAGAGGGCATCCGTAAGATAAAGCCAAATATGCGTGTTAGGATCATATCAGATGAAATTGAAGCCATAGCTTACGCTATAATGCATGCAGAAAAGGATTCATGGGTGTTTGTTAACACAGATGAAGTACAGGAGGCATTAGCTTTTGTATTGCAGGCCCACGAAAATGATTTACATAACCACGGAAATACAATAGCAGCATGAAAAGGATAGCCATAGCTATACATGGCGGCGCATCGCAGGATTCTGATTTTATCCGCCAAAATAAAACTGGTTACGAAGAGGGGTTGAAGGCAGCCGTGCAGGCTGGCTACGCCGTTTTACAAAAAGGCGGCAGCGCTATTGACGCCGTTGAGCGGGCGGTAAATTGCTTAGAGGATAATCCGCTATTTAATGCGGGTCGCGGGTCAGCCCTTAATAACCAGGGCAAAGTGGAAATGGACGCCGCCATTATGGACGGAGAAAATTTAAAAGCCGGAGCCGTGGCAATGGTTAAAAGCGTAAAAAACCCTATTTCGCTGGCAAAAAAGGTGCTGGAGAAAACGAGCCATGTGCTTTTGTGTGGCTATGGCGCTTTAAAATTGGCTAAAGAAGCGGGTATAGTTCTGGAAGAGGACCAGTATTTTATAACAGGCCATCAGCTGGATGAATTTAAACAGGCCAATCTGGAAGAAACCGGGGATATATTGTTAAAGAAACAAGTGCATGGTACGGTTGGCGCCGTGGCGTTGGATGAATACGGCAATATTGCTGCCGCCACATCTACCGGGGGCACACCAAACTCCCTTCCGGGCAGGGTTGGAGACAGTTGTATGATCGGGGCCGGCTGCTATGCCGATAACCGAACCTGCGCTATTTCGGCAACCGGGGACGGTGAGTACATTATTACGGGTGTTATTGCCAATACCATATCCTTATATACCGAACTTACAGGCAAAAACTTACAGGAAGCCTGCGACTATGTGATAAAGGAGCGAAATAAGGATACACCAGGGGACATGGGCGTTATCAGCATCAATAAAAATGGCGAAATCGGGATAACGTTCAATTGCGAACGCATGCATCGTGCCTGGATAGATACCAACGGGAATATGGAAGCCAGGATTTACAAGTAAAAAGCATTACCAAAGCTATTTATCTCCTTCATTTAAAACGATATCTTTTTTTAAATGAACTGGTTTTTTAATGATCAGCCGGTGCTCGATAAGATCGTACTTATCAAAGATGGAAAGCACATGCACTTTCATGTTTTCAATAGATACGGGTGAGCCGACTTCAACCTCGTAAATATTCGTTTTCACAATTTTTTTACCATCTACCAGCATGATCAGGCCCGACCCTATGGCCTCCATCATACGCCCTTCGGTTATCAGCAACCCCGCGTCTTCGCCGAGGCCAATGCCCAGCATCCCCGGGTTGCTCGCAACGGCATATAGCAGCCGCCCGATTCGCCCGCGCTGTACGAAGTGGGTATCAATAATCACAGAGTCAATAAATCCAAACCCGGCCGTAATCTGCACTTCGCCTTTGATCAGCGCCTCGTTGCTTTCACCACGATAAATCATGCACGACGAGGCTGCAGCCGCCCCGGCCGAAGTACCCGCAATTAAAAGCTCGCCATCATAGTATCGCTTCTTTAGTGTTTGTATAAACAAGGTACCGCCAAAAATTGCGCTAAGCTTCAATTGGTCGCCACCGCTAAATACCACCACATCTGCTTTACGGATACGCTGCAGATTAGCTTCATCCGCTGCTTCTTCACGGCTGCGGATATGCAGCACATTTATATTGTTTACCTGAAGCTGTTTAAATGCC
>JAQBOH010000084.1 GCA_028288125.1 Mucilaginibacter sp. | reverse complement strand
TGATGAATTACATGGAAGAGCTCGGCTATCTGGCCTATAATTTTGATCTGATCTCTGATCATCTAAGGATTGAAAAGTTTGGAAGCTTTACGGTCAGCCATGCAAATATTCTTTTTAAGCACCAATAAAGTATTAATTAACCAGTTATAAAGCAGAAAAATTGATTTTGCTCCTTTTTATAGCTTATTAATTATCCTTTTATCTAAATATTGACGGCAGGTTGCCATTTGCCCGGCATATTATTATTTTTATGGGATCATCCTTAATCCCGTGGGATGGTTATAAACCTCTTAACCCTAATTAAATACTTTATGAAAAGAAATTGCTCTTTTACATTGAAGTCTAAACGGCTAAATCTGTTTTTATTATTTTGGACTTTGTTAGCTGGTAATGCTCTGTTTGCACAAACAAAGCAATTAAATAAAGTCTCAGCCGCGGCACTAGAAAACCTTCAGGTAGAGTATACAAAAACACCAATAGGCATCGACGTAAAGGCCCCGCGTTTCAGCTGGCAGATGATAAGTCCGGCCGGGAAAAGAAATTACGCGCAGAAAACATATCAAATTGAAGTAAGGGGTCCCAACGGTAAGTTAGTGTGGAATACTAATCGCATATCCGGCAATAATTCAGTTGGCATTGAATATACCGGGGCGCCGCTTGCGCCGGCAACCAGGTACACCTGGAAAGTGACCGTTGGGGACCAGGCTGGCGCCATTACAAGCCATTCGTCCTGGTTTGAGACAGGGTTTATGAACCCTGGGTTATCCGCCTGGGATGGGGCCAACTGGATCGGCGGGAGTGATACGGATCTTGTTTTATATGCCCAATATTTCCCCGTTTTTAACCTTAATTACGATCTTGCTATTGCTCCCGGCAGCAACAGGGCAAGCATTGTGCTGGCAGCCAACGACCCGAGATTATTGGACAAAAACAAAAATATTTTCGCAATCGAAAATAAAAGAAATGAAAGCTACTTTAAAGTGGAGCTGGACATCTCAGGCATCGGTGAGGGAAAAGATGGCAAAGCCAAAATAAACATTTACCGGGCAGGTTATACCAGCCGCGATACGGCTAATAAACCTGTAAAAACTTTTTTGATCAAGTCGGATGTCATTAATGCGGACAATAAGAATAACCGGCACAACATAACGATACATAACGAATATGGTACGCTTACGCTAAGCCTGGACGGGAATAGCTTATTCTTTATCGAAGAAGCAAAAGCTACGACTCAGCCTGCTGCGCCTTTCCCCGGCAGGGGCAACAGGGCGGCGGCAGTCACGCTTAATCCCCTCGGTGCCGGGCACGACGTGATCTCATATGGGATGCTTTGCGACATTGGCTTCTCTGTTGAAGCTGGTCAAAGCGCGTCATTCTCCCATTTAACTGTTTCAAACACACGCAAGCCCGGAAATACCGTTTTTGAAGAAAATCTGGCGACATCGCGTTACGACGGAATATTCAAATCGTTTGCAAATGATTCTAATTCGGGATTGAGCATACGGGAGGGTAAGTACCATATTTCCGGCGGCGCAAAAGGCATATCCATAGTTGCTAACCCAAGCCGTAATTCGATGCCAATGCTTAGGGCCAAATTTTCAGTAATGAATAAAAAAGTTGCCGGAGCCCGGCTATATATTACATCCAGAGGTATTTATGAAGTTTTTCTGAACGGGAAGCGGGTAGGAAACGACTATTATAACCCGGGATTAACCCAATATAACATCACGCACCTGTATCAAACCTATGACGTGACCGGTATGATCGCGAATGGTCAAAATGCAATAGGGGCGATGTTAGGCGAGGGCTGGTGGAGCGGAATGCTGAGCTACGGCGCGATCTGGAATCATTTTGGCGACCGCCAGTCATTATTGGCAAAACTCGTGATCACCTACAACGATGGTTCAAAGGACGTTGTTACCACCAATGACAAAGATTGGAAATATTATAATAAGGGGCCTGTGGTTTATAGCAGCCTTGACATGGGTGAGATATATGATGCTACACGCGAAGCCGCGGTCAAGAACTGGAGTACCGCCGGATATAATGACCGCGACTGGAAACCGGCCGTAATTATAAATTTAAAAGGGACTGCCTATACGGGTGGGGCGACGGATTTCAGGGGAGTAAAAGAAACATTCAATTTTGATAAACTGTCTCTTATCGGCCAGATCGGCGAACCGGCAGGTGTTTTCAAAACCATTACGGCCACAAGTGTTAAAGAAGTGCGTAAGGGTGTATATGTTTATAATATGGGCCAAAATTTTGTAGGTGTTCCAAGGATCGGCATAAAGAATGGTAAAGCGGGTAAAAAAATAACATTAAGGTTTTGCGAGGTATTATACCCCGCTTTAAAAGAATCAGGGAGCAATATCGGCATGATCATGACTGAAAATTACCGCGCGGCATTAAGCCAGGATATGTATACTATGGTTGATGGCGAACAGGTATTTCAGCCCGAATTTACGTCTCACGGCTTTCAGTATATCGAGATCAGCGGAATTGACGCGCCGCTGCCGCTCGGCGCTGTACAGGGATTGTCAATCAGTTCGATTAAAAAGCTTACTGCCGGTTATGCAACTTCCAATGCAAAGGTTAATAAATTATGGTCGAACCTGGTGTGGTCAAATGTGGACAATTTTTTGACCATTCCAACGGATTGCCCGCAGCGTAACGAGCGCATGGGCTGGTCGGGCGATATCAGTATATTCTCGAGAACTGCAACCTACCTGTCAAACTCCGATCAGTTTTTACGGCGGCACATGTTCGCTATGCGTGATCTGCAAACTCTCAAAGGTAAGTTTACAGATATAGCGCCTGTTGGTGGCGGCTTCGGCGGCGTTCTATGGGGTAGCGCGGGTATTACCGTAGCCTGGGAGGCATACCAGCAATATAATGATATAGCCTTATTAAACGAACATTACAATGCGATGTCGGCCTATATGGCTTACGTTGACTCGACGATTAGCAAAAAGACCGGTCTGAGTACCGATGCTCAACTTGGTGACTGGCTCGGCCCGCAAAACAATCAATTGGGTCCCGATTTCCTGGTTACGGCTTACCATATCTTCGACCTGGGGATAATGGTAAAAGTAGCTGAAGTGCTCAACAAGGAGGATGACGCCCGGAAGTTTCGTAACAGGTATGATGAACGGAAAGCGTTTTTTAATACAACCTTTGTGAACGCGGATAAAAAAACGGTTGGTCTTATCGGGGGTGGCATATTCCGGCCGGCTACGGAAGTCCCGGAATTTAAAGTAGCCGATACGCAGACGTCCTATGCTGTCGGCCTTGCTCTTGGGGCTTTTAGCGATGAAAACATACCTTATATGGTCAAAAACCTGAAGGAAAGTGTCGAGCGCGAAAATAAAGATGACAGTGGTATTATTCGCCCGAAGTATTCGCTTATGACGGGCTTTATCGGTACTGCCTGGATCAGCAAGGCCCTTTCCGATCATGGTTATAGCGGCATTGCTTATAAAGTACTGCAAAACAATCAATACCCTTCATGGCTGTATGCGGTAGACCAGGGTGCTACAACGATATGGGAACGGCTGAATGGCTATACCGTGGAAAATGGCTTTGGCGGTAATAATAGCATGAACTCTTTTAATCATTATTCTTTCGGGGCGATCGGTCAATGGATGATGGCATACTCGTTAGGTATACAGCGCGACGAACCGGGATTTAAAAAATTCATTTTGCAGCCCGAGCCCGACCCTACCGGCCAAATGACCTGGGCAAAAGGTTATTACGACTCTGATTATGGAAGAATAAACAGCGGCTGGAAAGTGGATAGGGGTGTGCTTACCTATTTTGCAACAGTACCGCCAAACACAACCGCGACATTATACCTTCCCGCCGCGTCAAAAAGATATGTAACGGAGGGCGGCAAACCTGCGGAAAAAATCACAGGCGCCCGTTTTATTAGGTTTGAGAATGGCAATGCGGTGTTTGAATTGAGCTCCGGGAATTATACGTTCAGTTCGAGACTTTGATGGAACTTCCCCCGTGACATAACAAGATAATTTCGCCTAAAAAACAAAAAGTCATTTTCGTAAGAAGATAGGTTTTTGTTTGTGGTACGAATGACCTAAATTTACCCCCGCCCGGTCAACCGTCTTCGCATGCCCGCAAATCAATTTGAGCGTCCACGCTCACACTTGACATATTACTCATGAGGCTCCGCGTTCTCGATTTCCACCTTGCTTAGTGCGGATTTTCAGAGAATGATCTTACATTATTTTTGAAAACACAAGGCATTATATATATTTGTTTTAATGAAAAAAACCTTGATCCTTTTTTTGTTAACTTCTTTGTTTTACAACGCCACTGCGCAAAAATCGATAAACGTAGCCGACACTATTGTGGTTGGCAGCATCGAAAAAAACTGTCCTGGTGGTTTTGATGCTTTCAAGGTATACATAAAAAAGAATGTTCACCCACCAGTTGTTGCATATGAAAATCGTAAGGTCGGCACAACTTATGTAAATTTTGTCATTGAGCCAGATGGCAGTG
This sequence comes from Mucilaginibacter sp., assembly GCA_028288125.1. GTDB lineage: Bacteria > Bacteroidota > Bacteroidia > Sphingobacteriales > Sphingobacteriaceae > Mucilaginibacter. The sequence goes on along the minus strand of JAQBOH010000084.1, from coordinate 2,821 downwards.
TTAGCCATGTTTGTACAATTCTCGCAGCTGGTAGCGGTATGGACGAAGAGGTGGTTAGAGTCATCAGTATATCAAAGAACTGGTTGCCCGCCACAATAGATAATAAGCCAGTGAGAGCTTTTTGCAGAGTATGTGTTCAATTTTTTGCCGACTTTGATAAACATAATATGTGGGTGGAGGCTGAACAAATTAATTGAAATGAGCACCCGCCCGGTCAGGTCATTCCGTTGCCCGCAAACAAATTTGAGCGTCTACGCTAAATAAAAAAAGCCCTCAGAAATTAATCTGAAGGCTTTCGGTCCCCGCAGGATTTCCGGAACGGGACCCTGCGTTCCATATTGATTGTGTAATAGGATCACCGCTGAAAGCCAAACTTATCACACAGCATCCCATAGCATGTTATTTATTCCAAATAATAACATCATTGACCGATGCTGAATAATAAACCGTGCCGTCTAAAAGTGTCAGCAACTCCGGTTGTGTTGCGGTTTTATCATATATCGCCTTAATTACCATTTTATTGCCTGGATGTGGGTTGAGTAGGTTAGTCCATTTAACTACATCGCCAAGTTTGAAGACTACAGCAATAGGTGCCGGCGACGGTGTAACAGGTGATGATTTTTTACAAGCAAAAGAAAATAATGCTAAAAAAAAGACTAATTTTTTCATATTTTCTTTTGAATTAATAAGGTTAAGAATAGAAAGAAGTAAGATATATATTACAAAGATTTGCCCTTTGTAATGGATATTGCTGTTTTAATGATAAAAAATACCGGTATTGCCTGGATCGCGGTTCCAAAAATGGTTACCATGCCCATAATGACGATTTTTTTGCTGATTTGACTTGAACAAATATCATTCCCAGGTGTTTGCACAGCGTATATAGCTATGTTTGCGATCCAGCACCAACGCTGAAATGCGAACTTTAATTCCCAACAGGGGAATAGCGGCCCCGTTATTTTTACCGGCCCGGTCAAGCGTCTTTCCGCTTGACCGCAAACAAATTTTAACGCCCACGCTTAAAAAAAGCCCTCAGAAATTAATCTGAAGGCTTTCGTGGTGCAGGCTTTAATTATAACAAAACATTTCTTCCGTGATTTGAAAAGACTGGTAAATTTAGACCTGAATTAAAAATCGTTCAAATTGTTTATCTTCACTAACGGATTAAGGCCTTAGCAAAAATGAATATTCTTAAGAATCGCAAACCCACAGAACATGCGGATTTCATTAACATCGGACGATTATCCTGTAGTTTGTTTCTCGATTTGCGTTCTGAAAGCTATATTAATATGTCGAAATCTTTTAACATTTAACAATGACCTGTCTAAGATTTGTCTTCGCAGCTTTAATCGTTTGCTTATTAGGCTGTAAAGAAAACAGTAAGCCAAAAGCGACTGAAACGCAAGTTAATGCCATTTTAAAAGTTAAGGCTCCTGCAACGACGGACACTACAAAGGATAAACAGCAGATTCAAACACTCATCCGTAACTTGCTTTTATGGGCGGAAGATCATAAGGGGGTCCCGGACTTACTTCCATTTATGATAAATCGACAGGATAGTATAGTTACAAGCTTTGACTTGAGCAAACTCAATGGAGTTGACGATAGTTTAAAAACTACAGGATTTTTTTCTAAAGAGTTTATCAATAACTACAACGAAATCATTCAAGTACTTGATAAGAAGATGAAAGATAAGCAGATTGCGCCTTTCTCAACAGGAGAAATACCACCTTTTGGTTTCGATACTGATGCTGACCCCTGGTGCGATTGCCAGGAAGTACCTTATGACAGCCCTAATGCTTATAGTTTAGTTGATGTGCATATTATTGAATTAAACAACCAAAGCGGTAAAATGTATTGGACGTGGGGTAGTCTTCCTAACGTTGTATCACCCGATTGGAGAACCGTCACCTATAAATTCAACGTGACAAAGGAGGATGGTAAATGGAAAATATCTTATTTACAGGGATTTGATATTAAAAGAGCTTAATGACTGCTGAAATGAATTGAACATACGGTTTCTTTCGGATGACTATACCCGTAGTTTGTAAGTACAAAAAAAAAGCCCTCAGAAATTAATCTGAAGGCTTTTTGACTTTAACTTAAGACTGAGGACTCAGAACTTAAGACTTAGAAGTGGTATCAGCTGGAATCGAACCAGCGACACAAGGATTTTCAGTCCTTTGCTCTACCAACTGAGCTATGATACCGCCCGTTTGGGGATTGCAAATGTAGCGTTTTTTTTATTTCAGGCTATTTTTTTTTCAAAAAAACGTGAGACTTTATGGAATGGATAAACTTAAATGGTGTTAACTAAATCAACCACTCACCCAATCAACCACTTAACTAATTCCATTTCCTCATTTCAACTTAAAAACTAACTTTGAAAAAATTACTATGCACGCATAATGATTGCACAGATCCTGTTTATCATCATCCTTGCCGCGGCGGTTTACCTGTTTAGCCGGAACGCGGGCAAGGTAAGGCGCAATATATTATTGGGAAGGGACACGGATCGTTCCGATAACCCGGCCCTGCGCTGGAAAACTATGGCTAAAATTGCCCTGGGACAAACCAAGATGGTGAAGCGTCCGCTTGCCGCGGTGATGCACTTTTTTATTTACGTTGGGTTTGTCATTATTAATCTCGAGGTGCTGGAAATCATGATCGACGGCATATTCGGCTCGCACCGTATTTTTTCTAAGCCCTTAGGAAGCCTATATGGCCTGCTGATAGGCGGATTTGAAATTCTGGCGGTATTGGTGCTGACAGCCTGCGTGGTTTTCCTGGCCAGGCGGAATATTCTTAAATTAAAACGTTT
>JAQBOH010000039.1 GCA_028288125.1 Mucilaginibacter sp. | reverse complement strand
AAAAGGTTCTTTTTCATATACTTGGTTTTTTTACACAATGGTATATTGCAAATACACTTGTTTAAAAACTTTGGTACGAATGATGGTTTTCCATTCATGAAAAACAGATATTTGTTATCCTGGATTTCAAAAACAACCTGTTTAGGCGGTAATTGGCCTTATTAATAACATTAAGTTTTATCACCATCCCTAAGTATTACCTTTGAAGTATGCGTTTTATTAAGAAACACTGGCTGGAAATTTTGCTGCACATTTTAATGTGGGTAGCCGTCTTATATGCATTGAGCGCGATAGGCTCGTCGAGTACTTTTGAGTTTAGAGTAAAGTCGGTCAATAATGCCGTTATTATGCAAAAGAGCACGGTACGATCGCTTCGCCCTTTTTCTTTTTTAGTCATAGCATTTTTAATGCTGTTATTTTATAGCAATGTTTTTTGGCTGTTTAAAAAACTGGTAAAGTGGAAAAACGGCTATAAACAAGTTGCCGTAGCCTCGGCCTGGTTTGCTTTTATATTCGCTGCAAATTATTTTATTGTAGGCTTTTTACAAGACTTCAACGACTCAAAAGATCCTATTCTGCAGCAACTAGCCCTCAGAAGTATGGTCACCAACAGGTGGTGGCATATGCAGTTACAGGTATTGCTGATCTTCCTGTTTATTCTCGGCGGTTCTATTGCCTACTTCTTTTCAAAAGCGTGGGTAAATAACGAGTTGATCCGCAAGCAGCTGGAGGCGCACCAATTAAGTACCGAAATAAAATTCCTGAAATCGCAAATTAACCCGCACTTTCTTTTTAATACGCTCAATAACTTGTTTTCGATGGCGCAGGCAAAAGGAAACGACGACCTTGCCGACGGCATTTCGAAACTGTCCGAAATGATGCGGTATATGATCTACGAAAGCAACGCCGAAATTGTCCCCTTAAGCAAAGAGATCGAATACCTCAAAAACAGCATCGTGTTAAACAAACTGCGTTATGCCGATAACGAGGTTAAGGTGAATTTCAATTACCCCGGGCATATGCAAGACCTGAATATCGCGCCGATGATATTTATCCCCTTTGTTGAAAACGCGTTTAAGCACGGCGTTGTGATCAACCAATCATCGCAGATAGATATTTCTATTTCGGCATCGGACGGGAAATCGATAATATTCACTTGCGAAAACAAAGACTACGGCTTTATCAGGAAAATGGACGATAATGACGGCGGGATAGGCCTCGAAAACGTAAAGCGGCGTTTGGAACTGGTGTATCCCGACAAATATAACCTGGCGATAAATAAAGAAGATGATCAATATTCCGTCACGCTTAAAATCAACCTCGAATGATCAGTTGTATAGCTATTGACGACGAACCTAAAGCATTGGCCGTAATTGAACGGTATTGCCAAAAAGTTGACTTTATCAATTTAAGCGCGACGTTTCGTGAGCCCGTTAAAGCGATCGAATTCCTTAACAGGGAACAAGTCGACCTGATCTTCCTTGACATCAATATGCCCGATATCAGCGGGATACAGTTAATAGCCACGCTTGCTGTAAAGCCGATGGTGATTTTCACCACCGCCTACAGCAATTACGCTGTTGAAAGCTATAACCTTAACGCGATAGACTATTTGCTGAAGCCGATAACTTTTGAACGGTTTTTAGCCGCGGCCAACAAAGCGCTGAGCTTGTTTTCAGTAAAAAATAAAACCGGAATAAAAAGCGGGAATACCGAGACAGTCTTTATAAAAAGCGGCCCGCAAACGCACCAGGTAAAAGTGAGCGATATACTCTATCTGGAAAAGGACGGCAACTATATCACTGTTTATTTAAAAGATAAAAAAATACTTATCCGCGAAAACATGACCGACATTTTTGATATCGTGCCCAAAGAGGAATTTGTGCGGGTACATAAATCATACGTTGTGGCGGTTAAACATATTACGCTGGTGGAGGTACACCAGGTGACTATTAATGGTGAAAAAATACCCATCGGGAGCACCTACCGCGACGCCTTAAAGGAGAAATTGGGGTTGGCGTGAAGCCGCGGTTAATTGAGGACTCTATGCATGCAATATTCCCCATAGGGGATACCCCTTTGAAGAAAAATAAAAATATAAACGAATTGCCCCGTCAGGGGCTACCCAAACCCGGTATAGGCTAGCCCTGACGGGGCAATCGGCGGATCTTGAACATATTCTACAAAGGTGTAGCCCCTAACGGGGCAAAAGCTCCAAGATTTTCATAGTCCTCTCCTTTGGAGAGGATTATTCACATTTTATTGATTTTTATAAAGCGTTCATGATGGGCAGCGCCGTTTAGGTGAGGCTAAAAAAGCCTATCCTTCATTACAAGCGTTCCGGCTATCATGTCGTGCAGGCATTGCTGCTGTTTGTTAAAAAAGCACATCAAATACCCTACGAAAAAGGTAAGCGCCGAAAAGAGCTTGGCAAAATTTCTGCCCAGCGCATGAGCGAAGCTTATCCTGTCGCCCTGCATATCGCAAACCTTTATGTGGAGTATTTGCTTGCCATAGGTAGCTTGTTTCACTGAGCTTTCCATGATCGCCTGATAGATGAACTTTACCGCCGGGATCACCGCGAGGAGGCCAAAGGCAATAAACAGGCGGGTTGCTTTATCTGCGGTAAGTAGTGTAATGATTAATGCAACCAGGATACAAACCCCCGAAACAAAAAACCAGTCGAGCGCGGAGGCCAGCAGGCGCTGGTCGAAACTGCCAAAGTATTGCGGTATAAGCGGCTGTTGCCGGAAACCCAGCAACTGGCGCAGTTCGGCAATTTCGTGGGCCTCCTTATAATCATCCATTGCCGCTGTTTTTAAAAAATCACCGGCTTTTATATCCCGGCCCTTTAGCTGCTCAATTGTAAAAGGCCCTTCGGGCTTGCCATTGATGACTAATAGATAAGATGCCGGCATTTTTTAATCTTGATTAAACAGTAATTGATTTGCACCCTGGTATAAACATACTAAATTAAGAATGCCGAAATAAGTATTTCGGCATTCTTAACAGGGCAAACGCACTAAAATTTAAAAACATGTTTTTTTGCTTTCTAATGTGCCGTTAGGCACATTTCGTTGGTAGAATGTTTGTTTAATATTCACCAAGCGTTCCTATAGGAACGCCTCGTGCTTCTTTTGCATATTTCTACCCACCAAAAGTCCCTATGGGACTAGAAAAATTAAAGCAAAGTCTCTATTTAATTTAATGTGTTTGCCCTGCATTCTTAATTCAAATTCGATATTCCTTTTAGTAACGTCTCACCTTAAAATCCGACAGCCCGCCGCTGATATGGATGTGCATTTTATTTTTAGCAGCACTGTAGCCGGGAGTTTCAAAATTGTTATCGCTTGATTTGTTGAATCCGTCGAAATTATTGGATGACAGGCCCGAGTCGGTTTGAATGCTGCAGGCCGCATTTTGCGGGATGCTTATTTCAACACTTGATACCCCGGTGGAGATATCAACGTCGGTCATCGACTGCGGCTGGCCCATTTTTACATTGAATGAAGCAGCGCCGCCATGTAACTTTAATGACTTAACCTTAAACTTTGACAGGTCGAAATTAAGATCGGTAGCACCTGTTTCAACGTCAACATCCCAAACCGGGCTGGGGTTTAAACGAATATTTACGTCATTTTTCTCCGAACCCCAATTGAACCCATTGTGGTTGTGCATGTGAAAATTAAGCACCGATGTTGAATCGTCCTGGTGTTCGGTTAAATCGTATTTGTTGCGGCTGCCCCGGGTGTCGGCCTCAAACAGTTCGCCGGTTACATCATTTAACCGGTAAGTAGTGCCGCCGCCGCTAATATTCAGGCGGGCATATTTAATACCTGCTTTATAAGGTTCGCTGAAATTGGCTTTGCCACCCCATTTGGTACCGGGGTTTGAGGTACTGTCACTTTCATCATCGCTGTCATCGTTATTATCGCTATCATTGTTATTGTTGTAGGTATACCGATAATGCGGCCAAAAGTTGAACCGGTTACCAAAGTCGCCGAAAAGAATAAATGCAAAACCGCCTACAAGCACGGTAATTTTTAATATAGTAGCCCATACGGTTGTGTTATGTGCAAACACAAGGTTTATGCCGGCCATTACCAGGAACAACGGCCATAAGTGCAATATGTTTATCCAGTGAAAATGTACAACGCCGAAGTTATTGAGCAGGAATGCTGCTCCGATCAGCACCAGGATCAGGCCCGGAATTAATTTATCGTTCTTCATGATTTTAAATTTTGTGAGGTTATAGCTATTGCTGCTCTGTTGTATTTTCAGTTGCCGCGCTTTCTGCAGGCGGCGGGTTATCTTCCTTTTTATCGCCGGTCCAATCCTGTTTTTCCCATGGCTGCTTTTTTTGCCCGGATACGATCAGCACAGCGCCAACGGCAAGCAATGCAAGTGGCCAAAGCCGGCCAAAATCAAAGTCGGGTATGATGTCGAATTCGTCAATCAAAATAATTGAGCCTAAAACGATCAGCACCACGCCGAAAATGATACCCGCGTTTGAGCGGGGTTTAGGCGGTATGCCAACCGGTGTAAAACCCGGCGCGCTGCTGTTATAAGCGTTGCTTGCAAACGGATTGCTTTGCGGTTGCCCGGTAAACGGGTTATCGGCTTGCTGCGGCGGAACGGTGTAGTCAACCGTTGGATTGCTGTAGTTGGGATTATTGAAAGTATAATCCTTACGGGGCAATACGATCCACAATACAATATAAGGTATAAGGCCCACGCCCATAATAAAAAAAGTAAAGGCAAACAACAGGCGCACAATGGTAACATCCATTTCAAAATATTCTGCCAGGCCTGAACAAACACCACCAAGCACTTTGTGGTATTCGTCGCGATATAGTTTTTTATTCATTTTATTTTAGATTTATATTTGTCCGTAAACAGGTTTAATTATTATTTCGTCCACATTTGCCCCAGCGCTCATTTTGTAAGTGTTTATAATTGCGGAGGCGACGTCTTCGGGTAAAACCATCTTGTCTTTATCCACCTCCATACCTTTCCACGAATCTGTTAATGTTGAGCCTGGGATCACTGTGGTAACTTTTATACCGTACTGCTGCATCTCCAGTTTCATTGTTTTAGTAAGACCCAGCAGCGCATATTTTGTTACACTGTAAGTGCCTGCTTCAGGTATAGGCGTGAGCGACGCGGCGGAGCATATCGTAAAAATATGGCCTTCGCGGGCGGCGATCATTTTTTTGCCGAAATAGCGGTACAACTCGTAGGTGGGCGCCAGGTTGGTATGTATTTGTTTTTCAAAGGTGTCATCGCCGTCATCCAATATGCTCGAGTGCGTGTACATACCCACGTTATTTATGATGATGCCGATAGGCCCCAGCTCCTTTTCGGCAGCGGCGGCAAATTGCAATAACTGCTGTTTAACGCTGCAATCGGTAACCGACGTAATGACCTTGATATTTGGATTGATGGCCTTTAACTCCTCTTTAAAAGCCGACAGGTCGCCCGCGTTCCTTGCGCAGATAGCCAGGTTTACGTCTTCCTTTGCAAAAGCGATCGCGATTGCCCGGCCCATGCCTTTGGTTGCTGCGGTGATAATAGCGTTTTTCATTTAATGGTTTGTAAATGTTGTTAACCGGAAATTATGATCAAATTAACACACTATAATAACAAGTATTAAACAAATTTAACCCTTATTTCACGGGCTGTGATAAATGGATTTGGCGAAGCAGGACAAATTTTCGGTAAACAGGCAGAAATTAGCGGTGAATGAAAATTACTACGGGAAGAGGGCCGGGAAAATAGCGGAAGCTTATTTGTGTTTTTCTTTCCTGGTAATAAGGAAGGGGTACCAAATTTTATAGTCGTTGTATTGAAATATAACGCTGTTGCATACTGCACAATGAATAGTGCCATTTTCTAATTTTTGATTGCTCTTTGATGTAAGTTCGTAAACCGACCCACATGTAGCGCACTCTACGCGTATCTTGCTCATAAAAAATAAAATATCAAATCAGGATATAGCTATGGATTAGTTAAACGGTTTGCCCGGAAACTTTAACTTTAATTGTTTTTAAAAATTTGAAATGGTAATGAAATTTTTTGAACCGGTGGTTAACCGGAAATTTCAATGACGATAACAACACATACTAATAATAGTGTATTTCGTTAGGAGACGGCAAATATAAAAACATTTTCTACAAAGCAATAGCCTGCTGGCAATTAGATTTGACAATTTTTAAAAGCTATCAATTATTCAAATCAATCTAAGTTTATAAATACAAAACAATAAGCCGTTGTCGGATGTAAAGTTAAAAACCGTATTTTTAGCCCGATTTAATTGTTTTAATGTTTTATAGTTTCGGCCGATATATACTCTTACTGCGTTTAAGCTTCCGCAAGCCCGAAAAGTTCAGTGTTTACTGGGCCGAGGTGATGCGTGAAATGGTTTCACAAGGCGTTGGTTCGCTGGGCATCATTGCTATTATTTCAGTATTTATCGGCGCGGTTGCCGCCATACAGGTGGCTTTTCAGCTGGTAAGCCCGCTTGTCCCAAGAGAAATTGTCGGCAGCATTTCGCGCGATTCAACTATTCTCGAATTTAGCCCAACCATCTCCGCGCTGGTGCTTGCAGGCCGCGTTGGTTCCAGCATCGCTTCGCAAATTGGCACTATGCGCGTAACCGAGCAGATCGATGCTTTGGAGATCATGGGGGTAAATACGCCCGGGTATTTAATATCGCCA
>JAQBOH010000193.1 GCA_028288125.1 Mucilaginibacter sp. | reverse complement strand
CCGCTGCCCACTACAAAGTCGAAATTTGCCGATTTGGCTAACGTTTCAAAAAATACTATATGATATGATCAGTAAAATCCGGTTAAAGCGGTCTCCCATTCTATAACCTGTATCACATGCCGCGCCGCCGGGAAACTGGAAACAAGTTTGCCATTCTGCTCAACCACAAGGCCGCCTGAATGATCATAATGCAGGTGCGACATCAAAACCAAACTCACTTCTTCGGGACTAAAGCCTGCATTGCGGATATGCTGATGCAGCCATAATTCGTCACGGGTGTCTTTATAGCCAAGCCCGGTATCCAGCAGCACCAGGTCGGTACTTGTTTGCACCAGGAAGGGATTGACATGGATAAATAAGGATGCCGGCCGTTCTTTCGCGTTATCTGTTTCCGGGTTAAACGGAATAAATTTTTTGGAAGCATCAACCGAATACGAGCCCTCGCCTAAAGCAAAAATTTTCATTTATATTTACTTTTTTAAGCGACAAAGATATGAATAAACGGTGGGCGGTTAGGGACAATGCTGATGAAGATGAAGTAAACAGCTTAGCTGCCGCGCTTAATATGGATGCCGTTTTAAGTAAGCTACTGGTACAAAGAGGTATCCGCACGTACGACGAGGCGCGCTACTTTTTCAGGCCCGACGAACGCTACCTGCACGACCCTTTCCTGATGACGGATATGGAGAAAGCAATCCTCCGAATAGAACAGGCCATTGCTGCGGGCGAAAAGATATTGGTGTACGGTGATTACGATGTGGACGGCACCACCGCCGTAGCAGTTGTATATGGATTTTTTAAAGATTATCATCCGGACAATAAAATTGAATATTACATCCCCGACCGGTACAACGAGGGTTATGGTATTTCAACTATAAGTATCGATTATGCCGAATTAAATGGTTTTACCTTAATTATCGCCCTGGATTGCGGCATAAAATCAGTTGATAAAATTGCTTATGCCAATACCAAAGGCATTGATTTTATTATTTGTGACCACCACCTGCCGGGTGCGGAATTACCCGCTGCCATTGCCGTGCTGGACCCGAAACGCCAAGATTGCATCTATCCGTTTAAAGAGTTATCAGCCTGCGGAATAGGGTTTAAGCTGATACAGGCTTATGCCGAAAAAAACAATATTCCGTTTGAAAAAGTAAGCCGCTATTTCGATTTGGTGGCTATAAGCATCGCCTGCGATATTGTACACATCAACGGCGAAAACCGGGTACTTGCCCACCTCGGGCTGAATAAAATAAACACCGATCCCTGTATTGGCGTAAAAATGCTGATGCAAGTGGCCGGTAAAACGTCCAATTATACCATATCCGATGTCGTGTTTTTATTGGGCCCCCGTATCAACGCCGCCGGCCGTATCGATGATGCCAAACATGCCGTTGAATTGTTAAGCACGTGCGACGAAGCTACCGCCAAACAAAAAGGCCTGCTCATCAATATAAAAAATACTGAGCGAAAGGGCCACGATATGCAAATAACGGATGAAGCGTTGGGAATGATAGATAACGATGAACTGTTGATCTCGAGAAAGTCAACCGTCGTGTTTAATGAGAACTGGCACAAGGGCGTTATTGGCATCGTGGCATCACGACTAACCGAAAAATATTATCGCCCTACGATTGTGCTTACCCGGTCCAACGGCCATGTGGCCGGTTCGGCACGTTCGGTTTTTGGGTATGACCTGTACGAAGCTTTATGTGAGTGCAGCGACTTGCTGATCCAGTTCGGCGGACACAAATACGCCGCCGGCCTTACGATGCACCCCGAAAATGTCGAGGCTTTTTCCAATAGGTTTGAAGAGGTGGTGAGCTCTACGATAAAACCCGAACAATTGGTACAGCAAATACTGATTGACGCCGAATTACGTTTAAGCCAGATAGAACCTAAGTTTTTCCGGATATTGAACCAGTTTGCACCGTTTGGCCCCGAAAATATGGCGCCGGTTTTCCTGACTAAAAATGTGTATGTTAGCGGCAATGCCGGTTTGGCAGGCGAAAGCCACCTCAGGATGGTGGTCATTCAGCAAGGGTCACCGGGCTTTAGCTGCATCGCATTTAATCATGGAGAATACTTATCAAAAATAAAAAAAGATGTTCCCTTTGATATTTGTTATGCCATTGAAGAAAACATCTGGCAGGAGCGACGAACGATACAATTGAATATAAAGGGGATTCGATTTACGGGTTAAGATTTCAGATTTACGATATCCAATCGTAAATAAATCGTAATTCGTAAATCTTAATTCATAAATAAAAATGATTCTAAGAGCAGATAACCTATTAAAAAAATATAAACAGCGTACAGTTGTAAACGATGTATCATTTAACGTATCGCAAGGCGAGATCGTCGGTTTACTTGGCCCCAATGGTGCCGGGAAAACCACATCGTTTTACATGATAGTGGGCCTGATAAAGCCGAACGAAGGCGAGATATTTTTAGACGACGAAAATATCACCAACGACCCAATGTACCGCCGCGCCCAAAAAGGCATCGGCTATCTTGCGCAGGAAGCCTCCGTATTTCGGAAACTATCTGTCGAGGATAATATAAAAGCAGTGCTCGAAATGGGTAAGATGACCAAAGAACGGCAACAGGAGAAACTGGAGCAGCTGATCGACGAATTCAGCCTACATAAAGTGCGCCGTAACCGCGGCGATCTGCTATCGGGCGGCGAGCGCAGGCGTACTGAAATTGCCAGGGCCCTGGCAGCCGAGCCTAATTTTATATTGCTCGATGAACCTTTCGCCGGCGTTGACCCGATCGCGGTTGAAGAGATACAGGCCATGGTAGCTAAATTGAAACACCGTAATATCGGCATATTAATAACCGACCACAACGTGCAGGAAACCTTGTCCATTACCGACAGGGCCTACCTGCTTTTTGAGGGTAAGATACTGGAGTCGGGCGTACCCGAAGTGCTGGCGGCAAACGAAATGGTGCGCAAGGTTTACCTGGGCGCCAACTTCGTATTAAAAAGGAAAACCTTCCCGGCTGTAAAGGCAGGGGTTTAAAACTTTTAATCCCATTTTATATGTGCACATTAAAAACGATATTTATATAAAATTTGATGTATGGCAACCGTTCACACATTAAGAAATAAGCTAATTGACAAGTTACTCACTATTTCAAACAAAGAGTATCTACTTGCTTTAAATCGTTTAGTAGAAACCAGCACCATAAATGATCCGGTTAAACTGACAGATGAACAGATTTTGATGTTACAACTCAGCGACGACGACATAAAAGCAGGCAGAACGATTTCTCAGGAACAACTAGATAAAAATGATCTGGAGTGGCTAAGAGGAAAGTAATTTGGACAGCCATCGCAGCTAAACAAAGACAGGATATCCCATGGGGCACTTTAGTATCTTATATAAACTTACAGATAGTCATTTAATAGTTACAGCGTTTTGGGATAACAGGCAAGACCCGAACAAGTTACTTGAAATAATAAAAACGTAACCCGATCAGTAATACCGCCTATGACCATTTTCAACTCTGTTTTTACCTGGTTCATGAAAAAGCGTATCCACCAGATAGAGCTTTTTATGAAATACCCGAACGAGGTGCAGGAGGAATGGTTTGAGCAATTGATAACGGGAGCCGAAAATACCGAGTGGGGCAAAATTTACGGGTATAAGAGCATAGAAAATCTTAACCAATTTAAGGAACGCGTACCTATCCAAAACTATGATACGTTAAAACCTTATATCGAGCGCATGCTCAAGGGCGAGCGAAATGTGCTTTGGCCCTCGGAGATCCGCTGGTTCGCCAAATCATCCGGTACCACAAGCGACAGGAGCAAGTTTATCCCGGTTAGCGAAGAATCATTAGAGGAATGCCATTTTAAGGGCGGCAAGGACCTGCTTACCATATACTTCAACAATAACCCTAATGCCCGGATGTTCACCGGGAAAATATTAACGCTCGGCGGAAGTCATCAGGTAAGCCAGCTAAGTGGCGATACTTCGTTTGGCGATTTGTCGGCCGTATTGATGAAAAACCTGCCGCTTTGGGCCGAATTTCACCGTACACCACATCTGGACATCGCCCTGCTGGAAAACTTTGAAGAGAAGATCGAGAAAATGGCTTATGCTACGAAGGATGTCAATGTAACCAGTCTGAGCGGCGTACCTACCTGGAATATCCTATTATTCAAACGCATTCTCGAGATAACCGGTAAAAGCAACCTGCTTGAGGTATGGCCAAACCTGGAGCTCTATTTCCATGGCGCGGTGAATTTTACGCCTTACCGTGAGCAGTTTAAAAAGCTGATCCCAAAGGATGATATGTACTACCTCGAAAACTATAATGCCTCTGAAGGTTTTTTTGGCATACAGGATACCCGCGAGCCGGGCGAGATGCTGCTGATGCTGGATTATGGCATATTTTACGAGTTTCTGCCTCTGGAAAATATGCACGACGAAAACCTGGATACGTTAACGCTCGACGAGGTGGAATTGTATAAAAACTACGCGCTCATTATCAGCACCAATGCCGGCCTTTGGCGGTATATGATTGGCGATACCGTCCGGTTTACGTCGCTGTCACCATTCCGTATACAGGTAACAGGGCGTACTAAACATTTTATCAATGCCTTTGGCGAAGAGTTGATAATAGATAACGCCGAGCGGGCGCTCGACGAAGCCTGCCGGCAAACCGGCGCTATCATCCGCGATTATACCGCGGCGCCCATTTACTTTAATGAAAAAGAAAGCGGCGCCCATGAGTGGATCATAGAATTTGAAAAAAAGCCGGCCGAATTTGAGCGCTTTATCGATCTGCTGGATGAAACCCTGCGCCAGATCAACTCCGACTACGATGCCAAGCGGTTTAAGGATATGGCCCTTCGCCGTCCGCTGGTCCGTCGTGCGCCGAAAGGCACATTTTTTAACTGGATGAAGGAAAAAGGCAAGCTTGGCGGCCAGCATAAAGTACCGCGCTTAGCCAACGACAGGGAGTATGTGGATAGTATTTTGAAGATGATGGAATTGGTAGGTTGAAGCAGTCTAAAGTCTTATTTACACATTTCCCAAATCTTTACCGCTTCCATCGCTTCTTTTACATCATGCACCCGCAAAATATTCGCACCCTTTGTCAAGGCAATCGTGTTTAAAACGGTAGTGCCGTTCAGCGCCTCATCGGCGGAAATACCCAACTGACCGTAGATCATTTTTTTGCGGGATATGCCCACAAGTACCGGTAGCTGCAGTATGGCAAATTCCTGCAGGCGGCCCATAAGTGTATAGCCATGTTCGGGCTTTTTAGCAAAGCCAAACCCTGGGTCAATGATCACATCGTGTACGCCAAGTTGTTTTAGTTGGTGATATTTTTCAGTAAAATAATCGTATACCTCGGCAAAAACATCGGTATAATCAGCTTTATGCACCATGTTTTGGGGCGTGCCTTTCATGTGCATCAAAATATAGGGTACCTTCAGCCGGGCCACGGTGGCAAACATATCCCCGTCTAACTGGCCGCCCGAAATGTCATTAATGATATGCGCGCCCGCATTGATAGCCGCTTCGGCAACCTGCGAACGAAATGTATCTATCGATAATATGGCCTCCGGAAAGCGCTTGACCATAGCGTCAACAACCGGCAGCAGCCTATCCGTTTCTTCCTGCATCGATATATCATCAGCGCCGGGCCGTGATGAATAAGCCCCAAGGTCAAGGAATGTTGCCCCTTCATTGAGCATTTTTTCAGCTTTTTGCAGGGCGGTCTCAATCCCCTGCGCCCTGCTGCCGGCATAAAAGGAATCGGGCGTAAGGTTGATGACGCCCATTACTTTGGGGCTGCTCAAATCGATTAACCTGCCGCCAGCATTAAGGGTTTCTTTTTTCTGAAAAAATGTATCTTTAGCCATCTTAAGTTGAAGACGTTATAAGCGTTTGAAAGGTTAAAAATGGTTAACCTTTTCAACAACTGCAACTATTACAACTATTACAACCCTTTGTTAATGAAAAAGAAATTGAACAATAAACCAACTGCATGGTGGATCTGGATGGCCAGGATTTTGGTGGGACTGCTTTTTATCTTTTCAGGCCTCATTAAAGCCAACGACCCACTGGGATTTTCGTACAAGCTGGAGGAATATTTCGAAGTCTTTCATGTCACTTTTCTGAATGGTTTTGCGCTGAGCATCGCTATCCTGTTGTGCGCGCTCGAAATGATATTGGGTTTTGCCTTGCTGATCGGCGTCAGGGCGGTATCGGTAGCCTGGGGTTTGTTGCTGCTGATTGTTTTCTTTGCTTTCCTGACCTTTTATTCAGCCTATTTTAAAGTGGTGCAAACCTGCGGCTGCTTTGGCGATGCCATACCGCTTACGCCCTGGCAGTCATTCAGCAAGGATTTGGTTTTGCTGCTGCTGATACTGGTATTGTTTTTCAACCGCAAAAACATTAAGCCGCTTTACACCGCTAAAACCGGCGACAGGATGCTGCTCATCGCTATAATCGTTTCATTAGGGTTCGGGGTGTATACCTATAACTTTTCGCCGGTGATTGATTTTTTACCATATAAGGTGGGGGCCAATATTCTGGATGAAATGAAAACGCCGCCCGGGGCGCAGCCAGACGAATTTGAGCTGACCTATCATCTTAAAAATAAAAAAACAGGCGCGACAAAAGTGATGAACAATACCGAATACCTCAAAAGCAACATCTGGAAAGATAACAACTGGGATGTGGTCGGAAACCCGGAAAGCCGCATGGTTAAGCAGGGCTTTACACCCAAAATACGAGACCTGAGCATACAGGATGCACAGAAAAATGACTACACGAAGGAACTGCTTTCTAATCCATACTATATCATGGTTATCGTAGCTTACGACCTGGGCAAAACGGACGAAGATGCGATTAACCGCCTGAATGCGATGGCGATCAACCTGCAGCAAAATTTCAATATACGCACGATCTTACTTACCTCCAACTCGGCAAATGATGCGGAGGCTTTTAGCAAACAGCATCACCTGGTAAGTGATATATTTTACGCCGACGGCGTGCCACTGAAAACAATGGTACGGTCAAACCCCGGAATATTGTTGATTAAGAATGGAACAGTGATCAACAAATGGCATTATCATTCGATCCCGAAGTATGATGAACTGGCGAAACAATACTTTCAGCACCAATAATGGCCGGCTATCTCATCCGAAAACTGGTATATGGACTGGCAGTAATGCTGGGCATTGTTGTAGTGGTGTTTTTCCTCTTCAATATTTTGCCGGTCGACCCGGCGCGCATGACACAGGGCCAGCGGGCCGATGTGCAGTCACTACAAGCGATAAGGAAAGAGTTTGGCTTGGATAAGCCCGTGCCCGTCCAGTTTGCCTATTATATAAACGACCTGTCGCCTTTAGGTATCCACACTAATACAGTTGCGGAGCAGCAGCGGTATCATTATGTTAAATTATTCCCAGTGGGCGGGGAGAAGATTGTTGCATTAAAATGGCCTTACCTGCGCCGCTCGTATCAAACCCATAAGGAAGTAGCAAAATTACTGTTGGAAGTGATACCCAATACGCTTGTGCTGGCAACAACTGCTATGCTATTCGCTATTTTTATTGGTGTATTTTTGGGCATTCAATGCGCGGTGCATCAAAATACGTGGCGCGATAAGCTGTTTATTGGGTTTTCAACCCTCGGGGTATCGGCGCCTTCATTTTTTGCGGGTATCATTATCGCGTGGATATTCGGCTTTGAACTGAGCAGATATACCGGCTTAAATATGTCGGGAAGCTTATATAGCTACGATCCGTTTAAAGGCGAAGTGATCACTTGGCGGAATTTGATACTGCCGATGATAACACTTGCCCTGCGGCCCCTTGCTATTATTGTTCAGCTTACGCGAAACGCTATGCTGGATGTTTTGGGCCAAGACTATATCCGCACCGCCAGGGCAAAGGGGCTGGGTAATCGCACCATACTTTACCGTCACGCGTTAAAAAATGCCATGAACCCGGTGATTACCGCCATAGCCAATTGGTTTGCATCGCTGCTGGCGG
Organism: Mucilaginibacter sp.; assembly: GCA_028288125.1. GTDB lineage: Bacteria > Bacteroidota > Bacteroidia > Sphingobacteriales > Sphingobacteriaceae > Mucilaginibacter. The sequence goes on along the minus strand of JAQBOH010000193.1, from coordinate 77,316 downwards.
GCTCATTCTTTGTGGAGTACGTATTCGGCTACAATGGCCTCGGCAAAACCACGGTGGACGCGCTCGAAATGTCGGATTTCCCGGTGGTAATGGGCTCTATCCTGTTTATCGCCTTTATTTTTGTGGTGATCAACATATTGGTGGATATTATTTATGTTTGGGTGGACCCAAGGGTGAAGCTGTATTGAGTTCATAGTCGATAGTCCATGGCTGGATTTGTAGAAATTTAATAATGAGTGGAAGTAAAATATCTGGTTCTGACGGACTGGGATTAATTTTTCTGATTGGGTTTATGGGCTCGGGCAAAACTACTTTGGGCCGGAAGCTGGCACACAGGCTGGGTTACGAATTTATGGATCTCGACCATATCCTGGAGGCACAGGCGGGCATGACGATAGCAGAGTACTTTACTCAATTTGGTGAGGATGCCTTCCGCAAACTTGAATCGGAGGTACTAAAGCAAACGCCTTATCTCGCGAATGCGGTAATTTCAACCGGCGGCGGCCTGCCTTGCTTTTTTGATAATATGGAGTGGATGAACGCGCATGGCAAAACAGTTTACATCAAGCTATCCCCAAAAATGTTAGCCACCAGGCTGCAAAATGAAAAAGATAAGCGGCCGGTGTTGCGTGAGCATAAGGGTGACGACCTGGTTGCCTTTATAGCCGGGAAACTAGAAGAGCGGGATAAATTTTATAACCGGGCAGCTGTTGTAACCGAGGGCTTAAGTTTAACGGCCGAGAAGTTGGAGTGGATATTACGGCATTAATTTGTCATTGCGAGGAGAAACAGCCTGTCCCGAATTTGGGAACGAAGCAATCGTGAACTTTACATTACCGCTCTGTATAGTATGAGATTGCCGCGCTATCGCTCGCAATGACATGTTAGTAAGATATCTTCTACCTCAAATAAACCGCATCTTCTTCGCCTTCTTCGCCTAAAACCACCTCCACATGCTCTTTTAAAACGGTTGAAAGCGCGATGCCGGCATAGTCGATTGTCATTGGGAATTTTTTATGATTACGGTCAACCAGTACCGCTGTGCGCAGCTTTTTTAACGGCACATCCCTGAAAACGCCAAAGCCATACGCAAGTGTTTTGCCGCTGTTTAATACATCGTCAACTAAAATAACCACCTTATTGCTGCAGTCCTGCAAATCAAAATCGATACGTGCTTTTAAACTGCTGCTTTGCTTTTCAATCTCGATGCCTATCAGCCTGCTTTTAAATGGCGCTATTTCATCCAGTACGGCTTTTATCCGTTTGGCGATCTTGTCTCCGCTGGGTAAAATACCGGCTATAATTACCTCTTCCTCCTCAAAATTATCCTCTAATATTTGATAAGCAATGCGGTCGATCTTTTGCCGGATCTGCTGCTGGTTTAATATATTGAGATGTTTCTCTTGCATTTGAATATTGTAACGTTGAAATGTTAACTGGCCAGTTTAATTGATTTGCTCGTAAAGATAACAACTTTACAACATTCCAATTTAACAATGGTCCCAATAACAATATAACCTTAAACATTATCCATTCACATACGGATAATAAACAAAATTGGCCCCTTCAGGCACCACCACAAACACGCACATAAAATCGTGAGGGTTTTTATAGGATTGGATGAATCGTTCCTTCAGGATTTTTTTGATCACACCTTTTTCAATAAACTCTTCAAGTGTTGAGGCATGGATGCTCCTTTCGGTATGCAGGTCGTGCCTATCGAGTATCAGTTCACCTAGTTTTAGTTCGTGCTGGTGCGCTATAAAAATAGGATAGCTTGAAAGCCCCTCTACCATGATCTCAACCGCAACCTCGCGGATAGATTCATTAAAAAGTTTCAGGTCCGATTCAAGGCTTACCAGTGGGCTTTCCTGTTTCGGGGCTTCGCTATTTTTATCTTCGTTTAACAATTCTTCCGGTTCCATAATTATATTCTCTTTTGTCTGAACCATGATTTACACGATTCACCAAATTTGCTTGATTTATTGTCATTGATTGTTCTGCTATGAACTCCTCAGCACTAATAGAACAACATTCTCCACATGCTGCGTATGCGGAAACATATCCACCGGTTGAATTTTAACCGTATCGTATTTTTCTTTCAACACCAGCAGGTCGCGGGCTTGGGTGGCGGCATTACAGCTTACATACACAATTTTCGCTGCTTCAATTTCCATCAACCGGGTAACCACGTCAGGGTGCATGCCTGCCCGCGGCGGGTCGGTGACGACCACATCAGGCTTACCATGTTCTACAACAAACTCAGGGCCCAAAACATCCTTCATATCACCGGCGAAAAATTTTGTATTGGCAATATTGTTAATAGCCGAATTGACCCTTGCATCCTCAATTGCCGTGGGCACATATTCAATACCCACCACCTCGCGTACATGGCCGGCAATAAAGTTGGCTATGGTGCCTGCGCCGGTATATAAATCATAAACCAACTCATCACCCTTAAAATCAGCAAAATCGCGGGCTATTTCATATAGCTTCAAAGCCTGTATCGAATTGGTTTGATAAAACGATTTCGGGCCTATACGGAAACGTATGCCGTGCATCTCCTCGTGGATGTATTCCGCGCCTTTATAAACCAGCACTTCCTGGTCAAATATCGTGTCGTTCTTTTTTTGGTTGATGATATAAAGCAGCGAGGTTATTTCCGGAAACCGGGTGTTTATAAAACTCATCAGCTTATTTACCTCTTCCTCATCCGCGTAAGCAAAAACTACGATGACCATAACCTCGCCGGTCGATGACGTGCGCACAACCAGGTTGCGCAGCGCCCCGGTGTGTGCTTTAAGGTCGTAAAAGCTGTAGCCATGTTCAAGTACAAACCCGCGTATTGTGTTCCTTAACGAGTTGGACGGCTCGGCCTGCAGCCAGCAATGCTGCACATCCAGTATCTTATCAAAACGGCCAGGAATGTGGAAACCCAGCGCGTTCATATTCAATTCTTCATTGTCGCGGTTCTCGCCGTCGTACAGCCAGCGCTTATTTGAAAAAGTGTATTCCAGCTTGTTGCGATAATATTTATCGGCAGGGGAGGGCACGATCGGCAGTATGCCGGTAACATCAATTTTGGCTATACGGGTTAAAGCGTCCGACACCGATTTTTGTTTAAATTTTAGCTGCGCGGCATACGTCATGTGCTGCCATTTGCAGCCGCCGCAGGTGCCAAAATGCTGGCAAAAGGGCTCGGTACGGTACTCCGATGACTGTTTGAGTTCAGCAATTTTACCTTCACCAAAGTTCTTTTTACTCCGGTAAACATGTACATCGGCAATATCGCCGGGAACGGCCTTATCTACAAACAATACAAAATCATCAGCTTTGCCTACGCCTTTCCCTTCTTCGGCAATATCTATAATGGCAACGTTTTCAAAAAATCTTTTCTTCGCAACTTGATTCATCAGCCTGCAAAGTTAACCGTATTTATTAAATGTTGGAAAGGTTGAAGATGTCGTAATGTTGTAAGGTTGAAATATTATAAGGTTGGAATGTTAAATATTCAGGCAGCACCGCAATCCTGTAGTCTGTGTCCTCACAGACGGCCGATGCCTTTACAAGCATAATGCCGCCAGTTGCCTGTGGTAACAAGCACTGATGATACAGTTAAAAATAGTTGTTCAGATGAACATGTTTAAAACAGATTGCCAAAAATCACTTGCCTCCAGTTCCTCCAGATCAAACTGCTCATCTATCAGCTCAGAAAATTCAATTAGCTCCCGGCTCATGGATAAATGCGTTTATTAATACAAATAAAGTAATTAATATACCAAAAACCAAATTGGTATTGTGAAAATATTAATAATTGTTGACTACCTTTATTCAAAAACCTGTTTCCTCTTTAGTTCCTTTAGGCTGAACTTGCTCTTTTCAATAATCTTAGGCGACGTCCAATAAGTGTTTACCCCTTCGCTGCTGGTTTTTGTGACGGTAATATTATCGCCATTACATTTGACATCTATTTCTTCGGCCCCTTCACTGGAAATACCAATATACTTACGAAAATTTTTCAAGTCAGTTATATATACAGCTTGCATGTCTGTTTCATACGCCCCTCCTTTAAATATAGTGTACATTTCAAAATGCAAGTTGCACCCGCAATCACTTTTAACCCATTTGCACAGACTACCTTTGTAACTTGGGTAGCTTTTATTACGGTGGATAGAAGGCGACACGATTAGTAGGAGTATGGCCGAAATGTTAATAACGAGGGGAAGGTATGGATATTTGTAATTCTTCTGGTTCCGGATCCAGCAAGCGAGGCTATTGGCAGTCACAACCAAATAAAATATTATTATTGTTAGGTCAACAAATGCCAATATAAACCACCACATGACATAAAAGCGCCACGTGATGGCATAGGCAATTAGCAGCAGTGTAGCGGAAGTAGCAGCGTGTTTAAAAGCATTGGTTTTTGTTATGTTATTCATAAGTTAGGTTAGACACTATGCAAAGTTTAACGAAACGTTATTATCGGTAATTATTTTTATGGTTTTCTCACGCTTGCAGCGCATTTTTTTAATATAAGTGTCAAAAGTATTGCCGCCCGCTTTAAATAATTTCCGATGCGCGAACCATACCAATGCTGATACGCCGTAAAAAAAGTATCTGTAAAATACCCGTCGCCAGGCTTTTGAAAAGGTGGATTTGTTTGAAAATATAATGGCAAGCCTTTCGGTTTGAAAGGTGATATGGTAAGCCTCATCAATGAGGATATCCGTGCATATTTCTTTCAGCAATTCGCAGCCGGTGGCATCTTTCAATGCCTGGTAAAATATTTGCGCCGTACTTTCAACAATGATAACAGCGAGGGTCCACAACTCCATACTGGTGTTAAAGTAGCGCACTTTTCTAAACAAGGTGTCCCCCCAGTTTTGTTTGATCCGTGACTTTCCGATGCTGTCAAGATAACAACCTAAATTGTTCCCATGCTTTTGCTCCTCTTTAATGAAGAGCTTAACGGCATCAACGTATTTAGGATCGCCAATTTTACCCGCATATCTTTCCGATGCCGCGATAAGATGCTTTCCATTTGATGTTTCGCCAAGCTGCCAGGCCTGCAGCGAAGGCAGGATGGTAGAAATTTCATCGTCAGTGATGTTGGGCGCCTTGTCCCAGTTAACTCTTTTTTGAAGGGCATTCGTCATGAAGTGGCCGATCCAGTAATTGCTGCTGTGCATGATAATGATTTGTTTTGCTAAAAGTACTTTGCATTTCAAAGTAAATGAATAAAAAAAATTATGTTGTTTTCTGTTGTTTTATCAATTGCTCCAATGCATCCAAATGATGTTTAAAGGCTGTTTTCCCTTTTTCGGTAGCCTGGTAATTGGTGTTCGGCTTTCGCCCGACAAATGATTTATGCACCATAATATATTCCTCTTTTTCAAGCGCCTTTAGGTGCGAGGCCAGGTTACCGTCGGTCGTATCCAGCAATTCCTTTAACGAATTAAAGTCGTAGCGGTCGTTAACCATCAGCACACTCATAACTTGCAGCCGCAGGCGGTTCTCAAAAGCCTTATCTAGTTTTTCAAACGGAACTTTCACTTATCGTATTTAAAGTACATGATACTGCCGTAAATAATATGCAGTACACCAAAACCAAGGGCCCAAAATAGCAATCCAAACCCGGGTACACAAGCCGCCGCCAGGCCTAAAACAATTTCAAGCAGTCCTAAATATTTAACATCCGAAAAGGTGAAGTTACTGGCGCTTACCAGCGACAGTCCGTAAAACAACAGCATGGCCGGGATAATGAAAGCATCATGACCCTGGTACAGTAAAATGATAATGAATATACCTCCTGTAACCAAGGGAATTGAGGTATTAAACAAAAGTATCTTACTCGTTTTACCCCATATAGGCTGGCCTTTTTTCTTTGCTATCCGGCTTGACAATATAAACGCGGTTAATATGGAAGCCATCAATACTATAAATGCAATAGCAAACAAGATCAACAATACGTTGGCTGCATTCGACCAAAACTCAAACAGCGGCATACGGCGCGGCACTGGATTATTTTGCATAAATAGGTAGGCTGCTGCCGCCCCGACCAGCGCATACACCCCTGCCAGTATGCCCGACAGGCCGCTGAGGGATATAAATTTTGAGGAGCGTTCCATCAGGTTGCGGATAGAGGCCAGCTCATCACGGATTTCTTTTTCTTCCACGTAAAAGTGCTTTGTTTTTCAAAGTAAATGATTTGAAATTTAAATTCCAAATATTTGTAAAATGAAAAACCTATTCTTACTCATTTTGACGATTAGTTCTATTAATCTTTATTCACAATCAATCCCTTTGCGGTTTCTTTCATCATTCAAGCAAAATAAACTGGACGATAAATATGAAATAAGAAAATATTTAAAACCTTCATTTTTATTAGCAGATTTTAATGGAGATAGGATAATTGATATTTCGATTTTAGTAAGTGAAAAGAAGACTCAAAAAAAAGGTATGATTGTCCTTTTCGGAAATAGTACACAATATTTTGTGTTTGGGGCGGGCACAAAAGTTGGAAAAATTGGCTTTGATGATTCGGATGATTTAAAGTGGATGGGTGGTTGGAAGGTTTTTAAAGACAAAATCGCCTATGAAACGAAATTTGATAATGGTGACATTATAGGGTCGATAAAAAGAAGAGTTGGTAATAAAGGCATAAGCATGTGGAGTCTTGAAGATGGGGAACCGCTAGCAGGTGGAGTAATATACTGGAATGGTAAAAAATGGATTTGGATTCACCAGGGAGAATAATTTAATCTCTGTTGGCGGCCAATTCCGAAATTGAAATTTTCTTAAAGTCCTCTCCTTTGGAGAGGATTTAGGTGAGGCTATACCGTAATCGCCGCCTTAACCAGATAGGGAAGTATCTCCTTCTGAAACGAGACAAAATTCTTCCGCACATCCGAGTCGCTTACGGAGGTAAAGGCAAAGCTGAATACGATACTTTTGCTGCATTTGATCAAAAAACGCAGCCGCTGCAAATAGGTTTCGTGCTTGCGGAGGCCGCTCAACTGCGAAAACGCGCTTACCAGCATTTCTTCTAGTTCATTTGAAAGGTTTTTTAAAAAAGCCTGTGAGTTGGCCGACTCGCGTATAAAATCCCAGCCGATAAATTCGTTGCAAACCGTATAGCTCAACCGGCAGGTTTTCATGATAAGGGTGTTTAGGTGGGCCTCTTCGTCTTCTTCGGCCGTATTGGAATTGATCAGGTCGTCAACGCTTACCTTGATATAGTCCATCAGCAGGGAGTGTAAAACATCTTCCTTACTGTCAAAATACTTATAAATGGTGGCTTTGGCTATTTTGGCGCGTTTGGCAATTTCGTTAACGCTGGTTTTATGGTAGCCGAATTTTCGGAACAGGTCCTGCGCGGCACGCTTAATGCTTTCTTTAATTTTGTCAGCTTCCATGTATCAATTAGATACAAATATCTCAAAATTACTCACATTAATACTATACGATTTGAGCGATCTTGTGGCGGGCGCCTTTACGGGCGTACCGTCAATCAACGAAAACTTGGCCTCACTGCACGGGTCGGTAGCTGTAAAGTTCCCGGCATCAAGGGTTACGGCGCAACGGTTTTGCGGCATGTAACTGCTGCAGCGGTCGTAAGCGGCATAGGTGCCATCGGCCTCGCGGTAAAGTATTAAGCCGGCCACGCCATAACCATTAACCAGTACGGCCCCGCCGGGCACATTCAGCGCGCTATAGCGGGGATCGGTCAATGTGGCCTGGAAATTTACGGGCACATATGGCACAACGTCACCGCTTTTGCCGCATGACAGCAGGCAGAATATCACTGTGAAGAATAGCAGCAGGCGCCTCATACGATCTCTGATTGAAATTGCTTTAGAAAACGAACATCGTTTTCAGAGAATAAACGCAGATCGCGTATAACATATTTTAAGTTGGCTATTCTTTCTATACCCATACCGAACGCGAAGCCGGTGAATTTTTTACTGTCGATTCCGCAATTTTCCAAAACATTGGGATCAACCATACCACAGCCCAGTATTTCGACCCAGCCGGTGTATTTGCACATATTGCATCCCGCGCCTTTGCAAATGGTGCAGGATATATCCATCTCGGCCGAAGGCTCCGTAAAAGGGAAATACGAAGGCCTGAAACGTACCTGGGTACCCTCGCCGTAAAGCTCCTGCACAAAGTGGTAAAGCGTTTGTTTAAGGTCGGCAAAGGATACATTTTCGTCGATATATAAACCTTCCACCTGGTGAAAAAAGCAATGCGCCCGTGCGGAGATAGCTTCGTTACGGTAAACACGGCCCGGCATAATGGCCCTGAACGGCGGCTTGCCGTTTTCCATCATCCGTACCTGCACCGATGAGGTATGGGTGCGTAATGCGATGTCGTCCTTGCCGTGGTTCTTTTTAATGAAGAATGTGTCCTGCATATCCCTGGCCGGGTGTTCTTCCGGAAAGTTCAATGCCGAAAAGTTATGCCAATCATCCTCAATTTCCGGACCTTCGGCCACAACGAAACCCAGACGTTTAAAAATATCGATGATCTCGGTCCGCACAAGCGAAAGCGGGTGACGGGAGCCGACATTGAATCCTTCGCCGGGTAAAGTGAGGTCGAGTTGTGAGTTGTGAGTTGTGAGTTGTGAGTCGAACGTTTCCTTTAGCTCATTATACCTGGTTTCGGCCAGTTGTTTGAACTGATTAAGTACTTTGCCTAAAGTTCGTTTCTCTTCCGGGCCTACAGTTTTGAATTGCTCAAACAGGTCCTTTATAATGCCTTTGGTTCCTAAAAATTTGATACGGAATGTTTCAAGCTCACCCGCGTTAGCAGGTGAAAAAGAATTGATCTCGGCTGTATATTGATCTATTTGAGTTTGCATTATAATGTTTTTTAGAGATTTTTTCTTTTGATTCGTCTTCGGCAACTATCCTTAAAAAAAGCAGGGTCATTAATTGTGAGACTGTCAAATTTCTCCGTTTGGCTTCAACTTTCATTGCTAATTTTGTTTCAACGGATACATCAATCGTTAGCCTCTTCGTCATACAATTATTTGAACAGGAAATTTAGGGAATTATTTAATCACTTTTAACGCTTTTCCAACTTTGGTAAATGCGGCAATTGCCTTATCCAAATGCGCCATTTCGTGCGCTGCAGATATCTGTACCCTGATGCGGGCTTTTCCCTGCGGCACAACCGGGTAGTAAAAGCCAATTACATAAATGCCTTCATCCAGCATTTTCGCGGCAAATTCCTGCGCCAGTTTGGCGTCGTACAACATAACCGGCACAATAGGATGTACGCCCGGTTTAATATCAAAACCAGCTTCGGTCATTTTTTTGCGGAAATATTGCGTATTGGTTTCCAGTTTATCGCGAAGGCTGGTGGTTTCGCTCAGCATATCCAATACGGCGATAGAGGCGCCTGTTATAGACGGTGCAAGTGTGTTAGAAAACAGGTAAGGACGTGACCGCTGCCTTAACATATCAATAATTTCTTTCCGGCCCGAGGTAAATCCGCCTGAAGCACCGCCTAAAGCTTTGCCCAGTGTGCCCGTAATAATATCGATCTTACCCATCACACCATGATGCTCATGCGTACCACGGCCGGTTTTTCCCATAAAGCCCGAGCAATGGCTTTCGTCTATCATAACCAAAGCATTATATTTTTCCGCCAGCGCGCATATTTTATCTAATTGGGCAATGGTACCGTCCATGCTGAAAGCGCCGTCCGTTACGATGATGCGGTGACGGCAACCAGCTGTTTCCTTCAGTTTTTGCTCAAGGTCGGTCATGTCATCGTGTTTATAACGCTGGCGCTGGGCCTTGCATAAACGCACGCCGTCGATGATCGATGCGTGGTTCAATTCATCCGAAATAATGGCATCCTGCTCATTAAAAAGCGGTTCGAATACGCCTCCATTGGCGTCAAAAGCTGCTGCGTAGAGGATAGTGTCTTCTGTGCCTAAGAAACCGGCTATCTTTTGTTCCAGTTCTTTGTGTATATCCTGCGTACCGCAAATAAAACGGACAGACGAAAGTCCGTAACCATGGGTATCCATAGCTTCTTTAGCTGCCGCGATCACCTTTGGATGTGCCGACAGCCCCAGGTAGTTGTTGGCACAAAAGTTTATTACATGTTTACCGCCCTGCACTTCAATATCAGCGCCCTGCGGTGAAGTGATAATTCTTTCCCTTTTATATAGCCCGGCGCTTTCAATATCAGCCAGTTCCTGCTGTAGAACAGGTTTTAGTGTGTTATACATTCATATATTTTTTAAGATTGTAAAATTAAGAATTAACGCGGATTTAAGCCTGTTTTACAGAGGATAAAGTTTAAGCAACCGATAATCGAAACAAATTTACCCCTTAATTGTATTTAAAGGATACTACACATGAAAAACCTATCCCTATTTATTTTTGCCGCACTAACCACTTTTTATTCTTCGGCACAGCAACATATTTTATCAGGCACAATAACCAATCAAAAAAATGGCCCGGTTCCTTTTGCGTCTGTTTATATCAGGAATACCACCTACGGTTCTACCGCCAACGAGAATGGCGACTACCTTTTTAAATTGAGTCCCGGTATTTACAATGTCGTCTATCGCTTTGTTGGTTATAAAGAAAGGATTGAAAAGGTTACGATAGACAACCAGGATGTTTTAAACAATGTAAAGCTTGAGGACGATGAATTTAAACTGAAAAAGGTTAAATCTAAGGAAAAAAATCCGTCCGACCCCGCAATGGGCATTATGCGCGAGGTGATTAATAAGCGCGAATACTATTTGAACGAGATAAAATCATACTCATGCATCGAGTATGTTAAGGGAGTAAAAACGATATTGAGTTCCCCAAAAACCTTGCTGGCTAAAGGCATAGCGAAAGTACTCAGCCTGGATACCAGCGGAAAGGGGATATCCTACCAGTCGGAATCATTGTCGACGTACAGCTTTGAACAGCCCGACAAAGTAAAAGAAGCATTTATTGCATCAAAAACAGCAGGGTCAAACCCGCCGTTTGGCTACAATAAAGCATCGGACCTGCAGGTTAACTTTTATAAAGATTTATTTTCTATTGAAGGTTTGAGCAGTCACGGCTTCGTTTCGCCCGTATCATCGCATGCATTTACCTATTATAACTATAAATTGCTGGGCACTATCGTTCAGGATGGCGAAGTAATCGACAAGATACAGGTAATTCCCAAATATGTAAAGGCCGTGGCTTTTACAGGAAGTATTTATATTATTGAAGGCGAATGGCGTATATACAGCGTTGACCTGTTGTTAACCAAAAAGGAAAACAATCTTAACTTCGTCGATTCATTAAGGGTTAGTCAGCAATATATTCCTGTCGGGAAAACCACGTGGATGCCTTTGTCTTTTCAATATAACTATGCTGGCAGTACAGAGGGGTTTAAATACAATGGGTACTATTTAGGAATAATCAACAATTATAAAATTGATACGCCTTTTAAAGAGGGCTATTTTACAGGCGAAATTTTGCACGTTGATACTGAAGCAAACATACGTAGCCGCGCTTACTGGGAATCAACAAGACCGGTTCCGTTAACCTATCCCGAAGAAAGGAAATTCAAGACAAAGGATAGCATTGAGAGCTTAAAAGGTTACACTGCCTATCTCGATTCATTACAGCGTATAAATAACAGGTTCAGGCCCTTGCATTATATAAGACACGGCTACCTGGTTACCAACAGGACGGGCAGCGATTCACTTTACTTTTTACCGCTTTATCAAACCGTATATTATAACACTGTTGAAGGCTGGGGCATTTATTTAAACGCGTTATACTCCCGAACCTATCCGGACAACAGATCAATCAGCATTTCGCCGACGCTACGGTATGGATTTGGCAACAGTTTGTTTAGTGCAAATTTGCATACTGCCTATACCTACGACCAGGAGCATGCCGGCAGGTTTTTTGTAGATTTTGGTACTGATCTGCTCGATTTAAACAGTTTACAGACACGCTCGCTTTATTTTAACACGTTAAGTACACTGTTAAGCGAGCAAAACTTTGTAAAATATTACCGCTCGGAATATGGCGAATTGGGCTACCAGCGCGAGCTTGCAAACGGCATTTTATGGCGGGCTAACTTAAATTACGCCCGGCGGACGCAGTTATATAATGTATCGTATAATCACATTTTTACCTATACCGACAGACATTATACATCCAATAACCCTTTAGCGCCATTTAACGCGCCGGCGGATGACAGGTCGTTATTATTCCCGAATCATAACGCGCTTACCTTTAATACGTCGTTAAAATTTACATTCGATCAGCAATACATCACACGGCCTGTCGGAAAATTCTATGTCCCTTCGCCTTACCCTGTGGTAACTATTAATTATCGAAAAGGCATTAACGGCGCATTTGGCTCAGATGTAAATTATGACTTTCTATCGCTGGATATTTTGCAAAATCGTTTTCCATTGGGTTTGTTTGGCTACACATCGTTTAAAGTGACGGTTGGCGATTTTTTAAATAAGAAAACCTTGTACTTTATGGATTATAATCACTTTTTAGGCAACCAGGGAACCACGATCGATCCATCAAATGATGGCAGCTTCTTATTTCTGCCTTTTTATACTTTCAGTACCAACTCGGCATTCCTTGAGGCGCACTACCAGCATAATTTTGCAGGTGTAGTATTTGACAACGTGCCATTGCTCAACAGGTTGAAACTGGAGGAAATCATCGGCGCCAATTATCTTGGCGAAAAAAACAACCCCAACTATTACGAGTTTTATATAGGTATTAAACGATTGGTGTTTGGGGTAGATTATGTCGTATCCTTCCTGGGAGATAAAAAATATCTGAACGGGCTCAAGGTATATTACGGTATAAGATAACGATCGTTACCGGCTTCAAACCTTTCGACTTTTACCTTTCACTCAAAAAGCCTACCTTTGCGCTTCATTTAACACTGTTTGCAGCAGTATCAATGATGTTATGGCAAAATATAATACACTACTGTACTATTGTTATTCGACAATAGCCGATGCGGAGCAATTTGCTGCCGATCATTTAAAATTTTGTAAGGACCTGGATTTGGCCGGCCGCATTATTGTGGCTACTGAAGGTTTAAACGGAACCGTTTCGGGTACTGTTGAAGCCTGTAAAACCTATATGGATACGGTACATGCCGATCCGCGATTTGCCTCAATTGACTTTAAGATTGACGAAGTTGACACACCTTCGTTCGTGAAAATGCATGTCCGCTATAAGTCTGAAATTGTGCATTCGGGTTTGCGCGATCCGGGTATCATCAACCCCCAGGAAAAGACCGGCAAACACCTTGAACCAAAAGAATTTCTGGCACTAAAGGATGCGGATGACGTAGTGATACTGGATGTGCGTTCCAACTACGAGCATTCCCTGGGTAAATTTAAAAATGCGATAACACTTGATATCGAGAATTTCAGGGACTTTCCCGCCAAAATAAATGAGCTCGCCCAATACAAGGATAAAAAGGTTATTACCTATTGTACCGGTGGTATAAAGTGCGAAAAGGCTTCTGCTTTGCTTTTACATGAGGGTTTCTCGGACGTGTACCAACTGCACGGCGGCATCATTAAATATGGTAAAGAAGCAGGCGGCGAAGACTTTGAAGGCAAATGTTATGTGATTGATAATCGTCTGTCTGTTGACGTAAACTGTGTAAACCCGGTTGTGATATCAACCTGCTTTAATTGCGGCCAAACAACGCATAAAATGATTAATTGTGCCAACCCCGAGTGCAATGAACATTTCACCCAATGCGACGAATGCGGCGTTGCGATGGATGGCTGCTGTAGCCAACTGTGTAAAGCGCATCCGCGGAAACGTGTGTATGATGGAACAGGATACTATGTAAAAGTGCCCCAGCCGGTAAATACATCTAAAAAATCAAAGGTATTGGCTGAATGAACCCGGGAGAGACGCGATGCATCGTGTCTCCTATGATATATTCAATTTCAAAACGTATTTTCGTAAAGACGCAATACTTTGCGTCTTAGAAGTAATAAACCGCCATGCGCAAAGCAGTCCTATTATCTATCTGTATTTTTTTTATAGCTGCATGGGGCATCAGGGCTGCCGATATCAAAAGCATTGGTGTGCCGTATGTGCAAAATTACACCAAAGCTTTATACCAGTCGGGCAACCAGAATTGGTCGGTTACCCGGGATGAGCATGGCATTATGTATTTTGGTAACGCTGAGGGCCTGCTTGCGTTCGACGGCAAATACTGGCAGCTTCACCGCATGCCCAATGGATTGATCGTGCGGTCGGTAGCTGCCGATGGAAAAGGCAAGGTGTATGCAGGCGGGTTTGGCGAATTTGGCTATTGGGAAAACAATGATAAAGGTTTTTTTAAATACAATTCGCTTGTACACCTGGTACCAAAAGGCAGCCTTCCGAACGAGGAGATCTGGAAAATTTATGTAGATGGCGACAGGATCATATTTCAGTCATTCGGTTCCATATTTATTTATTCAAAGGGCAAAATAAGTATTGTAAGCGCGCATAACCCGTTCCTGTTTTTATTTAAAACCGGCAGGCGTTATTTTGTAGAGCAGGTAAACGCCGGCCTGTTTGAGCTTAAAAACAATCATTTAGATTATATTGCCGGAAGCAACATCCTTGGTAACAGCGGTGTATTATCCATATTGCCATTTCATCTCAACCAATACCTGATCGGCACGGCTAAAAACGGGTTATTTTTATATGATGGGAAACAAATACGCCCATGGAACAACGAGGCGAATGATTTTTTAAAAACTTACCAGCTTAATAACGGAGCGGTAATCCCCGGTAAATACTTCGCTTATGGTACCATACTTAACGGCATCGTTATCATTGACACAACCGGTCGTGTAGTACAGCATATCAATAAGTCAAGTGGCTTACAAAATAATACTGTATTAAGCTTATATACCGACCCCGAGCAGAATCTTTGGGCGGCCCTGGATAACGGCATCGACCGGATTGAGGTAAATTCGCCGTTATATTTCTATTTTGATAAGACGGGCAAGTTTGGAACCGTTTATTCAAGCATTATATTCAACAAAAAAATATACCTGGGCACCAACCAGGGTTTGTTTTACAGCGATTGGCTGCCTGGAGGCAACAACCGCTTGCTGCAATCGTTTAATTTTAAATTGATACCCGGCTCACAGGGCCAGGTTTGGGATCTGTCACTCCTGGACGGCCGCTTACTTTGCGGCCATAACGATGGAACCTACCAGGTAAATGGCAGCGCTATAACCAAGGTATCTGCTGTTAATGGCGGGTGGACCGTAAAAAAACTGAATGCCAATCAATTGATCCAGGGCACCTATACCGGCTTAGTAATTTATAGTAAGGATAAAGCAGGCAACTGGGTATTTGATCATAAGGTTGCGAATTTCCGCGAACCTTCCAGATATGTGGAGCAAGACAGCAAAGGGCAGATATGGGTGGGCCACGCTTATAAGGGAATTTATAAAATTACCCTTAGCGCCGATCTCAAAAGGGCGGTAGCCGTAAAATATTATGATAAACGCTTTGGCTTGCCCGACAGTTATAACGTAAATGTGTTTAATCTTGATAATCGTATCGTTTTTTCCTCCGACTCAGGCTTTTGTGTTTATGACGATATTACCGACCGGTTTTACAAGTACCAGCAATTAAACAAAAAGCTGGGCACCTTTGCTTCCTCCAACAAAATCATAGCTGCAATCGGAAGAAAGTATTGGTTCATCAATCATGGCCGCGTCGCAATAGCTGATCTGGCTGTGCCGGGCAAATTGACCATCGATTCAAACCGGTTTAACATGCTCAACGGCCAGATGGTGCAGCATTACGAAAATATAAACCTTATTAATAATTCAATCTACCTGATCAGTGTTGACGACGGTTTCGTTATCCTTAATGATGACGATGCGCTAATGCCGGGCAGAACAAAACTACCCGAAGTACTGATCAGAAGGATAGAGAATATAACCGATAAAGTTACCGTGATCAGCGATAATAATAACAATGTGGATAATATCGAGATCCCTTATGCGCAAAATAACATACGGATAGCCTATTCATTGCCTTATTACAGGCAGGCCAGGGTTAGGTTTCAATATTATCTGGATGGCTATTCGAGGCAGTGGTCTGACTGGACGCCTCAAAGCCAGAAGGAATTTACGAACCTTGGACAGGGAACCTACCGTTTCAATGTCAGGGCCCAGATAAACGACGAAAATATATCCACTGTAACCGTTTTTACATTTACAATCCTTCCGCCCTGGTACTTGTCAAAACTGGCGATGTTTTTTTATGTTCTGCTAATTGTTTTGGTCTTTTACGTGATCAGGCACTATTATCATTTAAAGCTTCAGCGGCATCAGCATTTTATTCATGAAAAGCTCCACCGCGAAAAGGAAGAATTTTTAAAGCAGGAAGCCATCACCAACGAACAGCAGATCATCAAGATCAAAAACGAACAGCTGCAGGCCGATTTGGCAGGCAAAAGCCGCGAACTGGCAAATTCAGCAATGAATATTGTATACAAAAACGAGCTATTACAAAAAATAAGCGACGAAATTTCCCATCTTAAAGATAGCTCGGGCAAACCATTATCCGACGAACAGTTGCGCCGCATACAAAAAGTGATTGATGAAGGAATGAGTGATGAGCGCGATTGGAATATTTTTGAGAGTAGCTTTAACGAAGCGCACGAAAATTTCTTTAAGAAACTTAAATCAGGCCACCCCGACCTTGTCCCGAACGACCTTAAGCTTTGTGCCTACCTGCGCATGAATATGAGCAGCAAGGAAATGGCATCTCTCCTGAATATTTCATTGCGCGGGGTAGAGATAAGGCGCTACAGGCTGCGTAAAAAATTAAACCTGGAACACGACAAGAATCTTGTGGAGTTTCTCATCGAGTTATAATACTACATCATTACCTCTCACAACAAATATTTTACGTACTGGTCTACCACTTTCAACTGTAGTATGTATAGCGTACACTAACACAATATAATCATTTGTAAATCAACGTATTACAAATATACCCGAAATAACTTGAGAAAGTCATTCTTCGTTGATGTAATAATGTAGAGTGACATAATTTGTTAAAACTGCATTATCTCCGCACTTTCGGCTTACGAAAAACCAATTTTTTTTAAACCAACTTCTAAATTTTATTTAATCCACTATGAAGAGAATTTTTACGATCTCAGGGTTTGTACTATTCTGTTTCCTTTTTATCAACGCGGCCTTTGCACAAAATACTACTGTAAAGGGGCGCGTTACTGATGCAACTACCGGCGAAAGCCTCACAGGTGTAAGTGTATCAGTAAAAGGGACAACACAAGGTACACAAACCGATGTAAATGGCGGCTACTCAATTGCCGCGCCATCTACAGCTACATTAACATTTACCTATATCGGCTATGCCGCACAGGATGTTGCAATCAATAGTCGAAATAATATCGATGTTAAATTGGTTGCGCAAAGTAGTGAATTGGCGCAGGTAGTTGTAGTCGGCTACGGTACGCAGCGTAAAGTTGATGTAACCGGCTCCATCGCGACGGTAAAGGGCGAAGAAATATCCAAGCAGGCCTCAGTTAATCCTATAAGCGCTTTACAGGGTAAAGTTGCCGGTGTTCAGATCACTAACAATGGCGGACCAGGCTCATCACCCCAGATTAGCATCCGTGGTTTAGGGACTATCTATGGCAACAGTAATTTATTATATGTCGTTGATGGGGTTTGGTATGATGATATTAGCTTTCTGAATCCGAACGATATAGACAATGTTAGTATTTTAAAAGATGCGTCAAGCACCGCTATATATGGTTTGCGGGCAGCAAACGGCGTAATACTGATTTCAACCAAACGTGGAAAAAAAGGAGCTCCTACTGTTAACTACAACGGATATGCAGGCTGGCAATCAGTAACAAACGCCGTGAAAATGGCTAACGGTACCCAGTATGCTACATTAATTAATGAGTTAAGTACGCTTAACGGCGCTCCGCCGTTGTTTAGTAACCCGGCGAGCTATGGCAATGGAACCGATTGGTACGGGCAAATATTACGTAATGCATTAGTTACCAATCATACACTATCAGTTAGCGGCGGTGAAGAAAAATCAACATATAATTTCTCGCTGGGTTTTCTGGACCAGGACGGCGATGTGAAAAACAATAATTACAAGCGCTATACTGCACGTTTTGTAAATGATTATACGCCCGTTAAGAACCTGAAAATGGGATATGCGATCAGCGGTTTATTTAGTCAGTCTCGGGATATTCCAGGTAGTATATTTCATCAATTGTTTGCAGCAGCGCCGGTAGTACCGGTTCGTTATGCCGATGGCACTTACGGCGATCCGAGCGATTTCAACGTAGGCGGCGGTAACAATTTCAATCCGGAGGCAACCCTGGACCTTTTTAACCAGGCATCAAAAAATTACAGGTTTACCGGTA
This sequence comes from Mucilaginibacter sp., assembly GCA_028288125.1. Taxonomy (GTDB): domain Bacteria; phylum Bacteroidota; class Bacteroidia; order Sphingobacteriales; family Sphingobacteriaceae; genus Mucilaginibacter. Next base: position 58,869 of record JAQBOH010000193.1, on the reverse strand, counting down.
ACGCTTATGCCGAAATTAAGCTGTTAAAGCATCTGACATTTAAAACAAGTTTCGGCGGCGATTTTGGCCAGGCCGAGTTGAGAAATTATACACCGGTTTATCATGCGACACTTATACAGCAAAATACAACCAGCATATTGGATGTACACAGAGCGGAAACACGTAACTGGATTGCAGAAAATACGTTAACCTTTGATGACCAAATCAAGGATCATAGATTTACCGTGCTATTAGGTGAAACAGCACAGCGGTATAAAAGCTACACTTTTGATGGTACTGCTTCAAATGTTCCATTCAGCAGCGAAGGAGACCTTTATTTGTCTCTTGGTGATATAGGTACGCGCAATGTTACCGACGGCGGATCGCTGACTACGGATCTGTCGTATTTTGGCCGCGTAAATTACTCCTATAAAGATAAATACTTATTAAATGCATCATTAAGAGCTGATGCAAGCTCTGTATTTTACGGAAGTAATTTATGGGCTTATCTTCCTTCGGTAGGTGCTGGCTGGGTGATTTCAAACGAGGATTTCATGAAAAACCAAACCATATTTTCCACATTGAAACTCCGCGGAAGCTGGGGAAAGGTGGCCAACGCGGGCGTGCCAATTAACCCAACAACAGCGGTTGTAAGCCAGGACCCGATATACACCGCCATTTTCGGAAACCCGCAAGCGCCAAATACAGGTGCCAGCGTGGTATCTGTAGTGCCGCCTACCATACTGGTTGAACGGGCGGTTAGTACTGATATTGGCCTTGAAGGAAGTATTTTAAATGATCACTTATCCTTCGAAGCTGATTTTTATAATCGCAAAACACAAAATGCCATATTCGCAATTCCCATTTTAGCTTCTGTAGGTACAGCCTCCGGGAATATCGTAGGCAACCAGGCTAGCATTCAAAATCGTGGATTTGAGTTTGCAGCCACATGGAGAAGTACTGTGAGTAAGGATTTTAGATTTTCTGTCGGTGGTAACTTCACCACCAATGATAATAAGGTGACCTCTGTAATTACAGGCGCTAATCCGATATATGCGGGTGGCAATGGCATTGCCAATGGCGCCTTAGCCACCCGAACTGTGCTGGGCCAGCCAATAGGCGAATTTTATGGTTACCGGGTTGCCGGTATATTTCAAACCGCTGCTGAAGTTACCGGGTCTTCGCAACCCAATGCCAAACCAGGCGACTTCAGGTATGTGGACGAAAACCATGATGGTGTTATTGATGGTAAGGACCGCATAGCGTTAGGTAATCCGAATCCAAAATATTTTTACGGTATTAATACCAGTTTCAATTATAAAAATTGGGACCTCGCTTTAGATTTTCAGGGGGTTGCCGGCGTTAGCGTCTACAACGCGAATACCGCTTTTCGTTTTGGCAATGAAAACTTTACGCAGGATTTCTACAACAACCGCTGGCACGGCGCAGGGACATCCAATACTTATCCCTCTGTTAACGTTGGCTCAACAGCAAACGCGGCGCCAAATTCTTTCTATGTTGAAAGCGGCGCGTATTTCAGGGTCAGAAATGCACAGCTAGGCTATACGCTTCCCGGTGCTTTGTTATCCAAATGGGGGATGAAAAAGATCAGGCTGTATGCTAATGCTCAAAACCCGATTAATTTCTTCAAATACAAAGGGTTTAGTCCTGAAGTTGGAGGATCGCCTACCAACGCCGGTATTGATGCAAATGTTTACCCATTGTATGCCACTTATAATTTTGGCGTTAACGTTACCTTTTAATTAACTGACATGAATACAAAGAAACCATATTTGCATAGAGTTTTAGGATTAATTCTCTTTGCAACGCTAATAGTAAACCAGGGCTGTCAAAAAAGCTTTTTGAATGTACCGCCGCAGGCGACACCGCCGGTGGTTACTTTTTGGAAAACCGCCGATGATGCAACGAAAGCTGTAAACGCCGCATACGCTAATCTGCATGAATATACAAACATAGCATTTGCGTCTATCGCTGTTGAAAGCGTAGGATCTGACGAAGCGGAAAAGGGCAGCGACCCAAATGATGCAACTTTTATTAATGACTTTGATACGTTTACAGCCACTTCAACCGAAGGGCAGATATCCGATTTTTGGGGCGGCGAATATAAAACGATCAATTTAGCCAACCAGGTATTGGATAATGTGCCGGGCATAAATATGGATGCAAGTTTAAAAGCCCGCTATTTAGCAGAAGTAAAATTTATCAGGGCTTACGCTTATTTTAGGTTGGTACGTGCTTTTGGCGATGTACCGCTGCGTTTGCATGTGCCTAAGAATGCCACTGAATTTAATATACCGCGTGCTCCTAAGGCCCAGGTATGGGCTGCGATCGAAACTGACCTGACCGATGCCGCTACAGTGTTACCGCAGAACTATGGCTCGGCAGATATAGGCCGCATCACGAAAGGCGCCGCGTTGGCATTACACGCCAAAGCTGCCTTGTATCAGAAAAAATGGGCTGATGTAGTGACTTTCACAAACCAGGTAATGGGCTTGGGCTACTCATTATTCCCTAATTTTGAGCAACAATTCAGAACGACAAACAAAAACAACTCTGAATCGATATTTGAGATACAGGTAGAAAAAGTTCCGGGCAATCCGGCGGCTTCAAATTCGCAATACTCCCAATTCCAGGGTGTTCGCGGTATACCGGCCGGCGGTTACGGCTTTAATGTGCCCACTACCGATTTGCTAAACGAATTTGAACCCGGCGATCCGCGTAAAAACGGAACCATCATTTTTAGAGGCTCAACTACTGCCGAGGGTGATGTAATCCCGGAAGTAGGTGTACCTAACCCGATGTACAATTATAAAGCGTATGTGCCTTTTAATTTATTTGATCCTAACTATCCACAGGGATGTCAGCAGGATAAAATAGTGCTGCGTTATGCTGATGTATTATTGATGAACGCCGAGGCCAATAACGAATTGGGCAACACAGCGCCAGCGTTAGTGTCGCTCGAATTGGTGAGGGCACGCGCCAGGCAGGGAGATATTACTATACTGCCGCGTGTTATAATAACAGATCCGGCAGCCTTACGCACAGCTATTTACCACGAACGCAAGGTTGAGCTTGCCATGGAATTTGATCGTTACTTTGATGTGATACGCCAGGGCCGCGGCACCGCAGTTTTCGGTATTAAGGGATGGAAAGCCAATAAAAATGAAGTTTGGCCTATACCTCAAAACGAAATCGATCTGAGCGCAGGTGTGTTAACTCAAAATCCCGGCTATTAAATTTATTAATGAGAATTATTATGAAAAAAATAACTAATATACTGATGATATCTGCCGGGCTTGTACTCTGCTTATCATCCTGTCAAAAGGGATTTAATGCAAAAAGCTACGCTCCTCCCTTAAGCGTAAATGGATTTACAAGCTCGGGCCAGGTGGCAAAATCCAGCCTGGTAGGATACTGGTCATTTGACGGCAGTTTAACTGACAGTGTATCCGGAAAGGCTGGTATAAATACCGGTACCTCGTTTGCCGCTAAAGGAATTAAAGGGCAAGCCTTGCAAGGCGCATTAAATAGTTATGTATTGAATGCTCCGGCTGCAAGTATAGCGGGATTGCAAAGTTATACCATTAGTTTTTGGGTAAATACCCCGCCGCCTTCGGTGGGTATAATTTCGCCTTTCGCATTAGCCAATACAACCGGCTTTTGGGGAAATTTGGAATTGTTTTTTGAAAATGGCAGCTCAAATACCAATGGCATTGTAAAGCTGCATGTACAACAGGGCAATCACGACAATTTTCTTGTCACCAGTAATTTGCAAAACCTGTTTAATAAGTGGATAAGTATAACAATTTCGTATGATGCGACATCGGCAGTTCACACGCTGTATGTTAACGGGTCAAAAGTAAACAGCGCGGTGTTAGGCGGCATTTCGGGCCCGCTGGTGTTCCCTAACATAGGCAATCTTGTGTTTGGCTGCGACCAATTTCAAACTAATCCAAGTCAAACATCGGCCACCCAATTTCCTGGGTTCGCGAGCTTTTTAACAGGCCAGTTGGATGAGTTCAGAATATATAATAAAGCCCTGTCGGACATAGAAGTAAGTTCGATTGTAAATCTTCAGGGCCGGGGGAAATAAAAGTTGATTGATTTAATAAGGTTGTTTGCTCTTTACGGGGCAGCAACCTTTTTTTTGAAATTTATAATTCGGTATACTTTGTGTTATAATATTGGCGGGATGGGAAAGTTAAAGTATTGTTTGGGATTAGCTATATTTTGTATCGGCTATTCTTGTAAAAAAAGTAATAATCAGCCTGCTCCCGTAGTGGCGACGCCGGCTTCATTTAGTTTTAATGCTTTAAAGGTGAATGATGCTTATAATGGATTCAATTATACAGGTGTGAACTTTAGCCCGGTAATAAAGCTGTCCTTTTCTGCCGTTGTTGATCCAAAATCTGTCAGTAATAGCATAACTTTTAAAAGTAAGACAGGGAGCGTTGTAGCTTATAATACAACCTGGCTCAATCATGATAGTACGGTTGTGATCACACCTTCCACCTTACAGCCAATCACCCAATACACGGTAAATGTTTCAACCGACTTGAAATCAGCGGCAGGCGGCAGTTTACAGTCCGCTTTAGCGGTACAGTTAACAACCGCCATTGATACCACCAACAAGTTTCCGGTAATAACCGATAACCAGCTGCTCGACCTGGTTGAACAGCAAACGCTAAAATACTTTTATGATTTTGGCCACCCGGTTAGCGGTTTGGCGCGCGAACGCAACACATCCGGCGATGTGGTGACAACCGGCGGGTCGGGGTTTGGCATTATGGCGATCGTTGCGGGGGTTAACCGGCAGTTTATTACCAGGGCGCAGGGTTTAGCCCGGATGCAGCAGATCGTTGCATTTTTAAAGAACAATGCCCAAACATTTCACGGCGCATTCCCGCATTGGATGAATGGCGTTACCGGCGCGGTTATACCCTTCAGCACGCAGGACGATGGCGCCGACCTGGTTGAAACTTCTTTTTTAATGGAAGGATTATTGACCGCCCGTCAATATTTTAGCGATGCCGGTACCGCTGAAACGCAATTGCGTACAGATATAAATACCCTTTGGAACAATGTAGACTGGAACTGGTTCCAAAACGGCCAGAACACGCTGTTTTGGCATTGGAGCCCCAATTATGCGTGGTCAACCAATATGCAGGTTAATGGCTGGGACGAAGCGTTGATGACCTACGTTTTAGGCGCATCTTCAACAACGCACCCCATACCAAAGGTGGTGTATGACAACGGCTGGGCCGGAAATGGCAGCATGAAGAATGGCAACACTTACTACGGTGTCCAATTGCCATTGGGCCCCTCAAGGGGCGGGCCATTATTTTTTGCCCATTATTCGTTCCTGGGAATCAATCCAAACGGATTATCCGATGCTTATGCCGGCTATGATGTGCAGAACAAAGCGCATGCGCTTATCAACTACAACTATTGCGTTGCCAATCCTAACAGTTATTATGGATATGGCGCCAATTGCTGGGGACTTACAGCAAGCGATATTGAAAACGGCTATACAGCAAGCTCACCAACAAATAATGTGGGTGTGATCGCGCCGACAGCGGCAATAGCCTCGTTACCATATACACCAACACAATCCATGCAGGCACTTAGATTTTTTTATTATAAGCTGGGCGATAAAATGTGGGGGCAGTATGGCTTTTATGATGCCTTTAATTTGAACAGCACCTGGTTTGCCAGTTCGTACCTGGCAATAGACGAAGGGCCGATCATTGTTATGACCGAAAATTATCGTAGCGGCTTACTCTGGAATTTATTTATGAGCTGTCCCGAAGTAAAAGCAGGCATGAGAAACCTGGGCTTTCAAAGCCCGAATTTATAAAGCTGGTTAGACTTACGAAGTTTTTAAAACTTCGTAAGTCTTTCTCTTACAACAAATGAACAAATTACAAATGAAGAAACTTATCCTCCCCCTTTTAATTTTACTATCCACCTGCTGCATTGCGCAAGGACTTGAAAAAACTATTGTGCCCAATGGCATAAAACCCGTTGGCATTATAAAAGGTTTAACCGATAGCGGCCTGCTTGATGTGGTACAGCGCCAAACATTTCGGTATTTCTGGGACTTTGGCCACCCCGTTAGCGGCCTTGCCCGCGAGCGCAGCAATGTAGCCTATGATTATGGGAACGAAACCGTAACCATTGGCGGTTCGGGGTTTGGCATTATGGCATTGATCGTGGCTGACCACCGAAAATGGGTTTCTCACGACCAGGCTGTTGACCGGATGCTGAAAATTGTTGAGTTTTTGATCAAAGCTGATGCCTATCACGGCGTATTTCCGCATTGGCTGAATGGCGCGACAGGGAAAATCATCCCCTTTGGCCGTAAAGATGATGGGGCCGACCTGGTTGAAACGTCTTATCTTTTCCAGGGATTGCTTTGCGCGAGGCAATATTTTAACGGCGACGACCAAAAGGAGCGCCGCATCCGCTCAAGGATAAATTCGATGTGGGATGATGTTGAGTGGAACTGGTTTACACGTGATGGCCGTGACAACTTATATTGGCACTGGTCGCCGAATAACGGCTGGGTGATGAATTTCCCTATCCGGGGGTTCAATGAGTGTTTGATCACTTATGTCCTCGCTGCGTCGGGCGACAGGTTCCCAGTGACATCTGATGTTTATCATCGTGGCTGGGCCCAGAGTGATTTTTTTAAGAATGGCCAAACCTTTTATGGCTATAAATTGCCGCTGGGCTTTGATTATGGCGGCCCGCTTTTCTTTTCGCAATATTCTTTTCTCGGGCTTGACCCTAAAGGGTTAAAAGACAGGTATGCCGATTACTGGGAACAAACAACAAATCATACGCTGATCAATCGTGCGTATTGTGTTGACAATCCGAAAAAATACAAAGGCTACGGCGAAAACTGCTGGGGGCTTACCGCAAGCGACAGCTACGTGGGTTACAGCGCCCATGAGCCACGAAACGACCTTGGGGTGATAAGTCCTACCGCCGCGCTTTCGGCGTTTCCTTACACGCCTCAATACTCTATGCAGGCCCTGCGTCATTTTTACTATGACCTGGGTGACAAGATATGGGGCGATTACGGTTTTGTTGACGGCTTTAGCGAATCGCATAATTGGTATGCAAAATCGTATCTTGCCATTGACCAGGGGCCTATTGTTGTGATGATTGAAAATTACCGGAGCGGTTTATTGTGGAAGCTGTTTATGAGTTGTCCCGAAATACAGAGAGGTTTGAAAAAGCTGGATTTTCAAAGCCCGGTTTTGAAGTAGAGTAATCTTCCTTTTTGTCACCCTATGTTTTGTTCGGGAACAAATATGTCATGGGTAAAGCGGTGAAGATCTTCTTCGCCCGATAATATCCCGCATTTTTCTGATGTACAATGTACCCTGGTAAAGCCGGATGAAATTTTTACAATACGTCGATTATCTTAAGAGCGTTTATACACGGATTTATTTACATTTGCGGATATAAATCATCCCTATGGCCGAAACAGCACAGTTAAAAATTGGCGATAAAACATACGAACTCCCGGTAATAGAAGGTACCGAAGGTGAAAAAGCTATCGATATTTCAAAGCTCCGTGACCAATCGGGTTATGTAACGCTTGATATAGGTTATAAAAATACCGGCGCCACCAGGAGCGCTATTACCTTCCTGGACGGAGAATTGGGCATACTCAAATACCGTGGTTACCCGATAGAGCAGCTGGCCGAAAAGTCAAGCTTTATTGAGGTGGCTTACTTGCTGATCAATGGAGAATTGCCTACACAACAGCAATTAGATACTTTTCAGTACGATATAAGCCGCCATACGCTAGTGCATGAGGATATGAAAAAGTTTTTTGACGGCTTTCCGTCAAAATCTCACCCAATGGGGCAATTATCTTCGCTGGTGTGTGCGCTGTCGGCATTTTACCCGGAGTCGCTAAAACCTGTTCAAACTAAGGAAGAGCTGCATTTAAGCATTATTAAAATGCTGGCGAAAATGGCTACCGTGGTTTCGTGGATATATAAGAAATCGCTGGGGCATCCGTATATCTACCCGCAAAATAAATATGATTTTGTAACCAATTTCCTTCATATGACCTTTGGTCAGCGTACCGAGGAAGTTGACATTGATCCGGTGATCGTTAGCGCGATGAATACACTGCTGATACTGCATGCCGATCACGAACAAAATTGTTCTACCTCTACCGTTCGTATTGTCGGATCGTCCGAGTCCAATATCTATGCTTCCGTTTCAGCCGGTATATCCGCGTTATGGGGCCCTTTACACGGGGGCGCTAACCAGGCGGTTATTGAGATGCTGGAGAAGATAAAAGAGGACGGGGGAGACACCGATAAGTGGATTGCCAAGGCAAAAGATAAGAACGATCCGTTCCGCCTGATGGGCTTCGGGCATAGGGTGTATAAAAACTTCGACCCCCGCGCCAAGATCATTAAAAAGGCATGCGATGATATTTTAGAAAAACTGGGTATGGACGACGAGGTGCTCGAGATAGCCAAAAAACTGGAAGAAGTAGCCTTGAAAGATCCGTATTTTGTTGAACGTAAATTATACCCGAACGTTGATTTCTATTCAGGGATCATTTACAGGGCGCTTGGTTTCCCGACGGATATGTTTACCGTTCTGTTCGCGTTAGGCCGTCTGCCGGGCTGGATAGCGCAATGGAAGGAAATGAAAGAGAACAAGGAACCGATCGGCCGTCCGCGGCAGATATATGTGGGCGCTGTTAACCGCGACTACGTGGACATTAAAAAGCGCTAGCTTTTGGTTCATGGTTATTGTAGATTGGTGCATTTAATTCTCACAGGATACAGAAAAACTTACGAAGTCTTAAAAACTTCGTAAGTTTCAAAAATTCCATCCTCCTTCGACGGAATCATTAATCATTTAATCAACGCGGACACTACTGCACATTCATATTAATAACTTTATATTTGGACCGTAATAATGGCTGATTCGACAGCTGAATATAATTTATGACAATTCTTACCGGCAGTTTGAGCGACAAATATGAATTGGTTGTTGGGTTGGAGGTTCATGCGCAATTGTCCACATTGAGCAAATCATTTTCATCTGATTCAGCTGCTTTTGGCGGTGGCCCCAATGAGCATGTTAGCCCGGTATCATTAGGGCATCCCGGAACCCTGCCGCGGATCAATAAAAAAATGGTGGCTTATGCGGTAAAGATGGGCCTGGCCTGCCATTGTACCATCAATATGCATAACTCGTTTGCCCGTAAAAATTATTTTTATGCCGACCTGCCGAAAGGTTACCAAATTACACAGGACGAACACCCGATATGTTTGGGCGGAGAAGTTTTGGTGCGACTGGCCGACGGTACTTCAAAAAATATCGCCATTCATCATATTCACCTCGAGGAGGACGCGGGCAAGAGCATGCACGATCAGCATCATGCCGATTCGCTGATCGACCTGAATCGGGCCGGTGTGCCCTTAATTGAAATTGTATCGGAACCGGATATGCATAGTGCTGAGGAAGCCGGGCAATTTTTGACCGAGATACGGAAGCTTATTCGCTACCTGGATATTTGCGATGGCAATATGGAAGAAGGCAGCATGCGTTGCGATGCCAATATTTCGGTAAGGCTTAAAGGCGAAACCGCATTTGGCAACCGCTGCGAAGTAAAAAACCTCAATTCTATCCGGAACGTGCAGCGTGCTATAGAGCATGAGTTTGAACGGCAGATAAATATGATTGAAGACGGCGGCCATATTGAACAAAATACGCTGAATTTTAATGCGGATACCGGGGAAACGTCGGTTTTACGGTCGAAGGAAATGGCAAATGATTACAGGTATTTTCCTGAACCGGATTTAGCACCCCTTGTTTTAACCCAGGAATATATTGATGAAATACGCCGCGATATGCCGGCTTTGCCAAATGAACGCTATCATAAATACACTGCTGAACTGGGCCTTTCGGCTTATGACGCGGGTATAATTACCGCTGACAAAGAATTTGCAGTATATTTTGAAGATCTTATAAAAAATACTGCCAATTATAAAGCGGCGGCCAACTGGCTGATCGGGCCGGTTAAATCGTACCTTAACGAGAGCGGGACGGCTATTGGTGATATTGGCCTTAAACCTATCGCTTTGGCCGGGTTAATTGAAATGGTGGATACGGGTAAAATAAATAATTCTGTAGCTGCCCAAAGATTATTCCCGGCGCTGTTAAAAAATGAAAATAAGAGCGCGGAAGAGCTGGCATGCGAAATGAACCTGCTTATTGATTCGGATAACAATGATGTTAGTGAATATATACATAACGCCATTGCTAAATTTCCCGATAAGGTAAAAGAATACAAAAATGGGAAAAAAGGCGTTTTAGGCTTGTTTATGGGCGAGATCATGAAGAGCTCAAAGGGCAGGATCGATCCGCAGAAAACAAACCAATTATTAATTAAAGAATTAGAGTCTAAATAAATAGATATGAGATTTGAGACGTGAGAATAGGAGCATTAAGGCAACTATTTTAAACCCTCATCAGCATAGTATCTCAAACCTCATATCTCAAATCTCATATCTTATGAAAAAGCACTTAATTTATTACAGCGTTATCCTGGCATCCTTTTTTATTATTTCGTGCAAGGACAAAAACGCCTTCACTATTTCGGGTACGGTAAATAATCCCGGAAGCCTAAAACAAATATACCTGATGGAAGCCGACAGTACGCAGATAGCGGTTATTGACTCCACAAATTTAAGCGACCAGGGTAAGTTTCAGTTCAAACGGAAGTCGCCTTATCCCAATCTTTATAAGATCCGGATTGGCGGAAGCATTTTTGACCTGATCGCAAAGAACGGCGATGCTATCGACTTTACAACCAGCCTGACCGATAATACACATACCTACGAGGTGACAGGCTCCGCTGAGTCGGATAAGATCAGGGAGTTTAACCGGATAAGTAATTTTTACGGTGAAAAAAATGGCAAGCTGGCCCAGGAATACCAGGATAAGGTGCAAGCCCTGGGTAAACAGTCGGACTCGCTGGTTAAAATTTATATGCCCGTGTTTCAGAAAAACCTGGGAGAATATAGCGCCGAAGTTTTGAAGTTCATTCACGCGAATATGAACTCACTTGCGGCCTATTATGCCGCCACATCGCTTGATCTGACCCGGTATGAACCGCAATTAATTGCTTACGCGGATTCCACTAAAGGAAAGTTTACAGATAATCCGGGTGTACAGCGTTTTATTGCCCAAATGACGGCGCTCAAGCCGTTGTCGATAGGGCATCCGGCCCCTGATTTTACCACCGGTGGAATTGATGGCAAGCCTGTAAAGCTTTCAGATTATAAGGGAAAATATGTTATGCTTGATTTTTGGGCTTCCTGGTGCGGCCCGTGCAGGCAGGAAAATCCAAACGTGGTAAAAATGTATACCATCTACAAGCCATTGGGGTTAAATATATTGGGTATCTCGCTTGACGTGGATAGAAAACTATGGGAGCAGGCGGTTAAAGCAGATAAACTAACATGGGCGCATGCATCCGATCTCAAAAACTTTGAAGGCCCTACAGAAAGACTATATCATATAGAAGCCATACCGTCAAACTTTATCATTAACCCGCAGGGAATCATCATCGCTAAAAATATTACGGGTGCCGATCTTGAAGAATTTTTAAGCAAAACATTTAATAAGTCTCAACAAATTGTTAAAATAAAGTGATATTTAACAATTTGTTAATATATGGTTAACCATTTTCTACATTTGTGCAGCTACTTTTATAGAAAAATTCAACCTTCATGAGCAACGCTGCTAAACAGAAGATACTTATTGTTGACGATGAGCCGGATATTCTGGAGCTGATTGAATATAATTTAAAAAAGGAAGGTTACCAGGTATTCCTGGCCCGCAACGGGCAGGAAGCTGTAGCTGAAGCAAAAAGATCCCTTCCCGATCTTATAGTTCTCGATATCATGATGCCTAAAATGGATGGCATCGAGGCATGCCGTATTATGCGTACGATGCCCGAATTTAAAAATACGTTTATGGTATTTTTAACGGCCAGGAGCGAGGAATATTCCGAAATTGCCGGCTTTAACGTCGGCGCTGATGACTATATCGCGAAACCAATTAAGCCAAGAGCGCTTGTAAGCCGCATCAACGCCATACTGCGCCGTAACGCGCCGGCTGAAGACATAGCAGATAATAAACTGGAAATCGGCGACCTGGTAATTGACCGGGAAGCATACCTTGTTTTCCAAAGAGGGAATAAAGTGGTTTTAGCAAAAAAGGAATTCGAGCTGCTTTACCTGCTGGCATCCAAACCGGGCAAAGTTTATACACGCGAGGTTATCCTTAAAAATATATGGGAGGATTCCGTGGTGGTTACCAACCGTACCATAGATGTGCACATCCGTAAGCTGCGCGAAAAGCTGGGCGATGACTGTGTAGCTACGATAAAAGGAGTAGGATATAAGTTTAACGGATAATAATAACTTAAAATAAAAAACGGGCTTAATGGCCCGCTTTTTATTTATGGAAGTTTTGGCGGCAGATATTAGTGGCCGGCAGTTGTTTTTTTCTTTGAACCAGCTGAAGAACTTGCTGTTGATTTGGGTTTTGCGGCGCTTGCCGAACCCGATTTTTTTGCGGAGTTATTACCGGTTTTTGCCCTGGCAGTGCCTGCAGACTTTTTGTTATCGTCGGTATTTCCCGATGTCGCCGTCTTTTTGCTATTGCCGGAAGCTTCATTCTTTGCTTTGGCAGCTGGTGATTTTGTCGTTGATGCAGATTTAGTTTTAGCGCCGGCAACCGAGCTTTTTACTTTACTTGCCGCGGATGTTCCTTTGCTTGCTGTTGATCGTCTTGGCGCGGCAGTTTTTTTAGTAGTAACAGTCTCTTTCAAACTGTCGAAAGTATCGCCGGCTTTGTCTTTTATGTTTTCATAAGTATCACCCGCGACGTCTTTTATATCTTCGGCTTTGTCTTTGGTTCCATCCCAAAGCTCCTCAATTGTTTCTTTTACCTTTTCGAAAAATCCTTTTTCTTCAGGTTTGGTTGATTTGTTGCTCATGGTCGATTTATAATTTTAATGTTTTTATGTTTAACCAATATCAACTTGTTTTGTTTTATCCGGTATGATTCCAGTTGACCGGGCAAACGCATTAAAAATTATTATATCCAAATCGCTCAGGGGCTGTCGTGATAGAGGAGGCTCCTAATGGAGCCGTAACCTTTTCGTCTCTTTTCTGTAAACGGGAGGTTGCTATGGAACCAATAACCCGTTTTATGAAGTCTATTTGACTCCTTTAGGAGTCGCCTGTTTATAGAATAACAGAGATCGGATATAAGGGCTCCATTGGAGCCTCATTACGCTATCTATTTACCAAATATTCTTTAAATTATTAATGCGTTTGCACTGTCCGGTTGGATAGATCAAGGCATTATTTATTTTAATTACCGTATTTTTGTCAGCTATAGCTATATATGAAATTCCCGAAATTTGCCGACCTGATCTTATTTGAAGATGATGATATCATCGTAGTCAACAAACCACCTTTTATCAGCTCGCTGGATGAACGCGAAGGCGGTGAGGTGAACATGCTGCGGTTGGCAAAAGCATATTCGGCAGATGCGCAGGTTTGTCACCGGCTGGATAAGGAAACTTCGGGCGCGCTGGTTATCGCAAAGAATCCTGAAGCTTACCGGTCCATTTCCATACAGTTTGAAAAACGCCAGGTAAAAAAAGTTTATCACGCCATCATCAACGGCACTCATGTTTTCGAGAACCTAATGATCGACTTGCCGATACTAAACGTAGGGAAAGGGAACGTGACCATTAACAGGCAGGATGGCAAACGGGCCGAAACCTGGTTTCAGTCATTGAAATACTTTAAGCATTATACGCTGGTAGAATGCCGCCCGGTAACCGGCCGTATGCACCAGATACGTATTCACCTGGCCACGCAACGCGCATCAATAGCCGGAGATGAAATGTATAAGGGTGAACCTGTTTTCCTTTCAAAAATTAAGCGTAAATATCATTTGGGTAAAGATCAGGAAGAGCTGCCCATTATGAAACGTTTTGCCCTGCATGCTTATGAGGTGAGCTTTAAACTGCTGAATGGAGAAGCAGTTACTATTCACGCGCCGTATCCAAAAGATTTTGAAACACTATTGAAATTACTGGAGAAGTTTGATGTGTAGAGTTGGATATCAAACTTACGAAGTTTACAAAACTTCGTAAGTTTTTTTTCTCTAAGTCGTATATCCCAAAATCTTCATCACCTGCTTGCTGTTCTGCTCTTCGCCGAATACTTCGAAATTAAAGGTTTCGTCGCGGTTGCGGCGGATGATCACATGTTTTGGCGAAGGCAGCAGGCAGTGGTGTATGCCGCCGTAACCGCTTAGCACTTCCTGGTAGGCGCCGGTATTAAAAAAGCCAAGGTATTGCACTTTACGCGTTTTGGGCATAAACACGCTGTTCATGTGGGCTTCCTGGTTATAGTAATCCTGCCCGTCGCAGGTTATTCCGCCAAGGTTTACACGCTCGTATTCAGCATCCCAGTTGTTAACGGGAAGTAAAATATATTTTTGGTTGAGCGCCCAAACATCAGGCAGGTTGGTGATGAACGAGCCATCCAGCATCAGCCACCTTTCGCGGTCGTTTTGCTGCTTGCGGCCCAATACCTTATATAAAATACCCGAAGCCTCTGCCACAGTGTATTTGCCGAATTCGGTTATAATATCGGGTTCAACCGTATCGTTTTCGGCACATATCTCTTTTATCCGGCTCACAATTTCGTTGATCATGTATTCATAATCAAAATCAAAAACCAGTGAGTCTTTAAAAGGCATACCGCCGCCAATATCAAGCGTATCTAAAGCCGGGTTTATCTTTTTAAACTTGCAATATAGCGTAACGTATTTTTCCAATTCGTTCCAGTAATAGGGTGTATCGGAGATACCCGAATTGATGAAAAAATGCAGCAGCTTAACCTGGAAGTTAGGGTTGCCCTCTATCTTATTATAATAAAAATCAATGATGTCCTCCATGCGCACACCCAAACGCGAAGTGTAAAACTGTGAGTCCGGCTGCTCTTCAGCAGCTATGCGGATACCCAGGTTACATGGGGTAGTCATCTCTATCTCATCGTCGTAGAGGTTAAACTCTTCCTTATTATCTAATACCGGGATGATGTTTTTGAAACCATCATGCAGCATATCGATAATATAAGTTTTGTACTGAAATGTCTTAAATCCATTGCAGATCACGGTGATGTCTTTATCAACCACGCCCTTTTTTTCAAGCGCGTCAATCATCGGCATATCAAATGCGGATGAGGTTTCGAGGTGTATATCATTTTTAAGCGCTTCTTCAACAACGTGCTTAAAATGCGAGCTTTTGGTGCAATAACAGTATTTATAGCTGCCGCGGTAATTATTTTTTATCAGGGCCTGCTGGAACAGCAATTTTGACTGCTGAATTTTTTTTGAAATAATAGGCAGATAAGTAAAGCGCAGGGGAGTACCGTACGTTTCTATCATCTCCATTAAATTTAGGTCGTGAAAATATAGTTCATCCTCAATGATCTCAAAACCTTCTTGCGGGAAACCTACACTCAGGTCAAGAAATTCCTGGTAACTCTGCATTATTTAAAAATTTTGGCAAAAATGTAATTTTTATATGGAATAATGCGCTATTCGGTGATAGAAAAATTATAGTTGAAATGTAATTTGTTTTTTAGTCCATAGTCGATGGTCCATAGTCCATAGCTGAGGATGTCAGATTATCAATACCGGGATGAGCTATGGTCCATGGACTATGGTCTATCGACCAACGGGTAAATACACCTCCGCCATCATACACCGGGCGCTGCCCCCGCCGATGGTTTCGATGGTGTTTATATCGGCATAAATAAGTTTGCCATATTTTTCAAGTGCCGCAAGTTGTTCATGCAGCAATGATCTATAGGCATTTTTCGACAGCACGATCAAATTTTCGCCGGCCTTATTTTTAATCTCCAGCATATTGCCTGCAAATTGGTTCATCTGTTCAAATGAAATGTCAACGATCTCTTTTCGGGTTAATTTGAGCGACTCCGTTATCACAATCTTCTCGTGCGGGTTAGGAATGCAGTCCAAACAAATAACAGCGAATTTGCCGCCCACGCACATTAATACGTTGGTGTGGTAAATCGCTTTTCCATGTTCATCAATGGCATCGAAGCAAATGGCTTTATAACCGGTTTGTTCGCAAAATAAATTTAATATTTCGCGGTTTGTTCGCGGAGAAATGCAGGCATAAGCAATTTTGTTTCCCCTGTCCAACACCATGCTGCCGGTACCTTCTAAAAATTTATCTCCAGCCTCAAATCTGCTTAAGTCAATGATGCGCTTTACAGTAAACCGGTCTTCCAATTTGGCAATAATGTCCTCCCGGCGCTCGAGCCTGCGGTTTTTGGCTTGCATCGGGTATAGAAATACCGTGCCGTCGTCGTGAAACGACACCCAGTTATTCGGAAAAATGGAGTCGGGCTTATACGGTTCAACTGTATCATCAACAACCGTAATATCAACGCCGTTTTTGCAAAGCACATTAACCATATTGTTAAATTCATGCAGCGCGCTGTCTTGTGCAATTTTATCATCTATGCCCCGCCTTTGAAAAGCGTTGCTGTCGGCTGTTTCTTCATTATACCCGAAATTAACCGGCCGGATCATCAATATGTGGTCAGTAGTCATTGGTCATTAGTCATTGATCATTAGGCATTGGTGGTTGGTCATTCAAATCACTTTAATCGTTCAAATCCTGTAATTGTGTTCAGACTTCATCCCGCAACAGCGGCATACTCATACAATGAAAGCCACCGCGGGCTCTTGAAAGTTCGGACGACGGCATTAAGATCAAAGTATCCTTCATCTTTTGCGGATCAAGCTCGTTGTTTTCAAATTTTTGCAGCAATTCCTGTACCTTAATCACTTCAAATCCATTCTTTTTAAACGCGGCCACTGTTTTATCATTCCGGTCGTAGCCCAGTACTACGCCTTCCTTTAGCGCCAGCAGGTTGCACGAGTCGGTCCATTGTTCACGGGCATCAAACGGAAAGGTGTCATTTCCGGAGTAGATAAATTTTGTTTTCTTTTTGCTTTGCAGATCGTTTTCGCTGATATCAGCCAGTAGGTCTTCAATATGTTTGTAGGTTTTGGGCTTTTTGCCTTTTTCAAACTGCACGATCTCCGTTTTATCTTTACTCTTTTTATCGGCAAACCAAGCGCCCGGCTCATTTTTATCAATCCGGCTATTGGCAATGGCCAATGAGCGCAGCAATATCCACATATCGCGTTTCACCTGGGTGAATATGGTATCGATATGCATATAATCCCGCTTATGAGGGATCTTTACGATGGTTACTTTTTTAACCACCTTGTTTTCAAAAAGTAATTTTATGGCTTCGTTGGCGCCGCTTACCGATGTGCGCTCACTGCAGCCGATAATCAGATGATGCGGGCTTACCATCATTACATCGCCGCCTTCTAAAGTTGTTTTTTCGTCGTTGTCTTCTCCCGGCCGTAAAAAGTGCTGAACGGTTTCGGGTATTTCGAGAATATTGTCGCGATAAGCTGCAAATAAGGGGTGATTAAAAAATATATACCGGGCCAGCAAGGTTTCACGTGCCCGGACTTTTTTTGCCGGTTTATTTAACAGCATATAATTATTAATAGTAACCCCTATGTCCCGCGAAAATATTAAGTTAGGAATGGGCGCGAAGATCATTTCCTCCTTATTCAAGGAGCCCGAAATGATAATTTTTGCCAACTCAACCGGGTCGGTGTCAATTAATTTTAATTGTAAGCGGTAGTTACATCCTTCAATAGCGCAAACCGAAGCGACGAGCTTTTTGCGGACATCCGCATCTTGTAAAATTTCTTCAAGCAGGGTTTGAATTTCGATGACCTTGTTTGATGCATGGAAACTTTTATCATCAGGTTTGTAAAACGCGCGTTTATTTGCCGGGTCGTCTATTTGCTCCAGTTTACCTTTTATCTTAACCGGGTCAAGAAAGTACATTAACAGCTTAACGTAATAATCATATTCGTTTTTACGCATGGTATCCAGGTGCACGATGTCCTCAAAAAGCCAGTCCTGCGCCTTTGAGGGCACTACTTTCCCAAGCCCGTTATCCGGACTATGGATCAAAAGAGCCCGCAGGGTACCAATCTCGGATGTAACATCTAACTTAAAATCGCTGGCGGTAAGTTTCATAGATAATTGGAGATAAAGCAAATTTATTCTTTTTTGTCTGTAATTCACTGGTTTGTTTGCTGGTCTGGCGGCGCAGCTGTCGCAAAACTGGTGCGCCGCCAAAAAAATCCATTTCATCAATTAAATCTTAAAATCGTGTTCGGACAACTTTCGGACTATTTAACTAATTTTGTCCGATGGATTTTATTATTGAAGCTGCCCTTAAAGCGATCAAACATTTATATCAAATTGAACTTACCGCTGCAGACATAAGCTTACAGGAAACCCGTAAAGAATTTGAAGGGCAAGTTACTATGGTGACTTTCCCTTTTACCAAATTTTCAAAAAAATCGCCAGAGCAAACCGGCAATGAAATAGGCGCTTACCTGCAAAATGAACTGGAAGAGGTAGCCGGGTTTAACGTAATAAAAGGCTTTCTGAATATTTCGCTGACAGACGGTTTCTGGCTCAATAAACTCGATACCGAAATTTTGCCCGACGATTTTGCCGTTTTTAAACCCAATGGCAAAAAGGTAATGGTCGAATACTCGTCGCCCAATACCAACAAGCCATTGCATTTGGGGCATATTCGTAATAATTTGCTGGGTTTTTCGGTAGCCGAAATTTTGGCTGGTGCCGGATACGAAGTGATAAAAACCAATCTTGTCAATGACCGTGGTATCCATATTTGTAAGTCGATGCTGGCCTGGCAAAAGTTCGGCAACGGCGAGACGCCCGAAAGCTCCGGCTTAAAAGGCGATCATTTGGTGGGTAAATACTATGTGCTGTTTGATAAGGAGTACAAAAAGCAAATAGATGAGCTGAAGCAGCTTGGCCAAACCGAAGAAGAAGCAAAAAAGAATGCGCCATTGATAAAGGAAGCGCAGGAAATGCTGCAGCAATGGGAAGCAGGGGATAAGGAGGTGATCAATCTTTGGAAAACCATGAACAGCTGGGTGTATGCCGGTTTCGCCGACACCTATAAAAACCTTGGTGTAAGCTTTGATAAATTCTATTATGAATCAAACACCTATATATTAGGAAAGGATATCATTGATGAGGGCCTTAAAAAAGGAGTGTTTTTCAGAAAGCCGGATAACTCGGTATGGATAGACCTGACTGATGAAGGACTTGACGAAAAGTTGGTGTTGCGGTCGGACGGAACCTCCGTATATATGACGCAGGATTTGGGTACTGCCCAATTGAAATATAATGATTTTCAGATGGACAGCTCCATTTATGTGGTTGGTAACGAGCAGGATTATCACTTTAAAGTACTATTCCTGATCCTGCAAAAATTAGGCAAAACCTGGGCAAAGGGATTATTCCATTTGTCATATGGAATGGTTGACCTGCCATCGGGTAAAATGAAATCGCGCGAAGGTACTGTTGTAGACGCTGATGACCTGATGGCCGAAATGGAACAAACCGCGAAACTCCAAACCGAAGCAATGGGCAAAGTGGAGGATTTTGGCACGGATGAAAAGCAGCAGCTATATCATATTATAGGTATGGGTGCTTTAAAATATTTCTTATTAAAAGTTGACCCTAAAAAACGGTTATTATTTGACCCCAACGAGTCCGTAGATTTCCAGGGGCATACCGGGCCGTTTATTCAGTATACGCATGCGCGTATCCGGTCGGTATTAAATAAGGCTGGCTATAATAATGCCGGTAAAGCAGGTATACAAATACTCGCCGACGTCGAGCGCGACCTGATCGTTTCACTTTCGCAGTTTCCTGAGATCATTCAAGTGGCTGCAGCGGGATTCAGCCCGGCAATTATCGCTAACTATTTATTCGAGCTCGCCAAAACCTACAACAAATTTTACCACGAAAAATCAATTTTGCAGGCAGAAGATGAAGTGTTAAAACAATTCAGACTGCAACTTTCGGCAGCATCGGGCAAAGTAATTAAAAAAGGTATGGGTTTGCTGGGAATTGAAGTGCCGGAGCGGATGTAATAGTTTGCAGTTGGCAGTGTGCAAATTCAAATTTAAACTGCCTGCTGCCCACTGCAAACGGTAAATTGATTATCTCCAGCCGCCTTTGTGCCACCTGTAACCACGGTTGTTATGCTCCCATGAGCCCCGGGTCCAGACACGGCCAGACCTTGGCCTTTCCCAATGGCCCTGGGTGTAAGCATAACGGCTTCCGTCCCATGCCCAATCGCCATCAATCCAAACCGCGCCGTCATAAGGCGCTACCGGCCTGTCATATACCGGGTCAACGGGCTGATCGGCTACATAATAACTTCCTGAACATGAAGACAGGAACAGGGATATTGCTAAAACAAGCATCATCCCCAATTTTGATGCATTTTTCATCTGTATACGTTTTATTTATAATTACATATACTGACAAATGACAAATAAAAAAGTTTCTATTTTTAATCAAATCGTAGCGGATTTGTTGCGGTTAAATTTGGACGACACAACGAGTTCCTTATTACCACTACCCGAATAAATATAAAATCCTTTTCCTGATTTAACGCCGCTATGCCCCGCCGTTACCATATTGACCAGCAAAGGGCAGGGTGCATATTTTTGATTGCCAAACCCCTTATATAATACATTTAATATAGCCAAACATACATCCAAGCCAATAAAATCGGCTAATTGAAGCGGACCCATAGGGTGCGCCATTCCCGATTTCATCACAGTGTCTATTTCTTCAACTCCGGCTACACCCTCATATAAGGCATAAACAGCTTCGTTTATCATCGGCATTAAAATGCGGTTGGCAACAAAACCAGGGTAATCATTAACCTCAACCGGCACCTTATCCAATTGCTTCGCCAGGTTCATAATGGTATTTGTAACCTCATCAGTAGTGGCATAGCCTCTTATCACCTCAACCAGTTTCATAACAGGTACGGGATTCATAAAGTGCATACCTATAACATTGCCCGGATTTTTGGTTACCGAAGCGATTTGTGTGATAGAAATAGACGAGGTATTTGAGGCCAGTATTGAGCCCTCCTTGCAAATGTCGCTTAGCTGTTTAAAAAGGTCTAACTTAATCTCGGGGTTTTCTGTCGCCGCTTCAACCACCAGGTCGGCGTTTGCGGCAGCCGTTTTTAAATCAGTATATGTTTTTATTTTGCTTAATGTGCTCTTCTTAAGCTGCTCATCAATGGCACCCTTTTTTACCTGTCTGTCAAGGTTGCCGGTTATGGTTTGTATCGCCCGTGATAATGATTCCTGGCTGAGATCCACCAGGGCAACTTCAAAACCGTATTGCGCAAAAGTATGTGCAATACCGTTACCCATAGTGCCGGATCCGATTACTGTGATATTGGTCATAAAATATTTGAATTGAATTACGAAGGTTGTGATTATTCCGTAATTTTTTAATAATAATAATGCATTCTCCTCTAATTCAGAATCATGTAGCAAGGGAATTTATATTATAACATGCTTTTTAATTACAACATAAATCAACTGAAGCAAATAGTCTATAATTTTTAGTAATAGCCTATAATAAACTCAGTCATAAAAAAGTCATCATTTTGCCAATATATTAACAAACGTAACTAGTGTGTTACCAAATTGATAAATTACGATGCTTTATTATTAACTATTAACAAAATTAAACACATGAAGAAAAATTTACTTACATTTCTTCTTTTAAGCATTATTACACTTGGTAGTGTATATGCTCAAAATAGAAGGATTACTGGAACGGTAACGAGTGCGGATGACGGACTGCCGCTTCCGGCGGTTTCTGTGAAAGTTACAGGAACCAATGTTGGAACACAAACTGATACGCAGGGACACTTTACCCTCGACGTTCCTGCTAATGCCAAATCATTAGACTTTAGCTTCGTTGGTTTCGCAGCTCAAACTGTTTCTATCCGATCGGGCTCGGTTTTTAACATCAAATTAACTGCCGATTCCAAGTCGCTTAACGAGGTTGTGGTGCTTGGGTATGGAACAGGTACTACTCTTGCAAATACTGTTGGCGACATTTCGCGGGTTTCTTCCCGGGATATCCAGGACAAGCCTACTGCCAACGCCCTGGATGGTATACAAGGCAGGGTTGCGGGTTTGTCGATCCTTACATCTACCGGCGAACCCTCAGCTACTCCTTCACTATCTATAAATGGTATTGGTTCTTTAACATCAAGTGTAACCCCCCTGGTTGTTTTGGATGGTGTGCCGGTGGCACTGGGCACCGTATTGTCTCTAAATCCTGATGATTTTGAGTCTATTACTGTTTTAAAGGACGCAGCTTCAACTTCTATTTATGGTTCACGGGCAGCTAATGGTGTTTTATATATCACCACCAAACATGGCAGACTTAATACGCCGCAAACCATTACATTAACCAGCAGCTATGGTACCGAAAGGCTCGCCAACCCGCAGTATTACAATTCATTTATGAATTCAGCTCAGTGGGGGGCATTTGAAGTAGCCACAGGAGCACAAACTCCTGCTAGCCTCGCTACCACATTGCAAACTTACCATGCCGATACAAAATGGTATCAGGTATATTTCAAGCCCTCTGCAGCTCTTTATAACGAGAATTTTTCCATAACCGGTGGTACCGATAAAACAACTTATTTTGTATCCGGAGGATATTTTAAGCAAGACGGTTTAGAATATCGTTCTGCATATGACCGCTATACCCTGCGTTCAAATGTAACTTCGAAAGTCAACGACTGGCTGAAGTTCGGTTTAAACTTGTCTGTTGGTTATGATAATCGGCAAACTAATCAGTTCAACACCAATAGCCTTAGTGGTGGTTTGTCTATATTAAACCCGCCGATTTACTCTTTGTATAATTCTGCCGGTGTTAGATATCAGTTTATACAGGGATTGGGGAGTTATGACCCTTATTATTATGAAACCCAGCATCCGGATAATCAAAATAATTCCCAATTTAACCCCGCAGGTTTCATTGAGCTTACGCCAATTAAAGGCTTAACAATAAAAAGCCAGGCGGGTATGGATGATTTTGATTTTAGAGAAAGCGCCTTAGTATTACCGTCATATCTTGGTTCATTGAATAACGGATCGGACATTGAAACATTTCAACGGGGAACATCGCTGACTTTTACCAATACAGCTGAATATAAATTCGCGCTTGCTTCACGGCATCACTTTACTGCTTTGATAGGCCAGGAATATACAGACAACACATTATCGACATTTAGTGGACAAGATACAGGTCAGAGTGACAACCGTTTGTTAACCCTAACAACGGGCACAACAGCGAAAAATGCAAACTCATCCTATTATGCAACTGATTTCCAGTCATTATTTTCACGTTTTGATTATGATTATAATAACCGTTATTTTTTAGAAGCATCTGTACGCCAGGATAAGTCATCTAAATTTGGTGCGAATCACCAAACCGGTACTTTTTATTCAATTGGTGCATCATGGAAGGCTAAAGACGAAAATTTCCTAAAAGATGTTTCATGGTTAACCGACCTAACTTTCAGGGCCAGTACAGGAACCACAGGTAATTCGCAATTTTCTTCAGTTCTAAATGCTACAGCTTATCAGCAGATAGCGGCTGTAAGTACCGCAACATATAATGGTGCCACCGGGTTTGCCCTGAATCAACCGGGTGATCCGAACCTGACATGGGAAACGGTGAGAAATACTCAGATAGGTTTTACCGCTACATTTTTTAACAGGATTAATTTAGATGTGTCATTCTACCGGAAAACGACCACTAACATGCTCCTGCAGGTTCCTTTTGTGGCAACTTCGGGTTTTACAAGTCAGCTTCAAAATGTTGGATCGCTTGAGAATAAAGGCATGGATATTGATTTCAACTATACAGTATATAGCGACTCTAAGCATCGCGCCTATATTACCCCGCGCCTTGTAGCCAACCTTAATTCCAATAAAGTTCTTTCATTGTTTAACGGACTGAAATATTATATTACACCTAACACAGGTTTATTGTGGGCAGTTGGCAAGCCGGTAAGCTATATCGAACCGCTGTGGGCTGGTGTTAATCCTGCAAACGGCCTGCCGCAATGGTACAATCCAGATCCGAACGGGAATATAGTGAACAAAACAACCAGCAACGGTACTACTACTGCTTTTACTGCATCCTTACAACAGAACCTTAACATTGATCGTTATGCATGGTTAAATGGCGGTTTCGGCTTGAGTGCCGGTTACGAAGGTTTTAGCTTAGATGCAAACTTTGCGTATGTTAAAGGCAAGTACATAACCAACAATGACCAGTACTTTACTCAAAACCCAAGCGTATTTACCGGCTATAATCAGCAAACAGCTGTTTTAAATTACTGGAAAAACCCGGGCGATGTAACCACGTTTCCTAAATACGGCCAACAATTTAGCCAGTTTGACTCGAGGTTGATCCAGGATGCGTCATTTATCAGGTTAAAAACCATTGTTTTAGGCTATGTGATTCCAAAATCGTTGCTTGAAAAAACCAAGTTCATTAAGCGGTTCGAAGTTGATTTAACCGGCCGTAACCTTTTAACATTTACAAAATATAAAGGTATTGATCCGGAGGTTGATTCAAACATCGCATTAGGAAATGACCCTAACACCAAGCAAATTGAAGTGGGTTTGAAGGCAACTTTCTAAGTAATTAACTGTTAAAAATAGAAGAGATGAAAAAAAATAATATATATATATCGATGGTTTTAACAGTCCTGGTGACTATTATAACCTCATGTCAAAAGCTCAATCTCGTACCCGTTTTTGAGATTCCCGTTAATCAGTCGTTTAGTACTGTAAAGGATGCCAAAGCCTGGGATGGCGGGATGTATGCTTTACTAAGAAACAGACAATTCGGGCAATATTTATTAGAAAGTGATGTTGCAACAGATGAGTTAAATGCAACGCTCGATTACGGTAACAACTATGGTTCGCCGCAGAGATGGGATAATACCTTCCTGTCTACCGACCAAAACCTTAGCGCTATGTGGAATGCTTACTACTCTAACATAGCAAACATTAATACAGCAATCGCAGGGTTCCCATCCATCGCAACGCCTGCCGCAAGTGATGTAACATCCATGAACCAGTACACTGGTGATGCGCATCTGATGAGAGCTTGGTATTATCACAAATTAGTGTTAAGATGGGCCAAGCCTTATGAGACGGCTACTGCGGCCACGGATCCTGGTGTGCCGCTGGTACTTAAGTTTAATTTGACTGAATTACCGGCCAGAGCGTCAGTGCAAGCGGTTTATACGCAAATTCTTTCCGATATTACCCAAGCCGAAACCTTGCTGGCAAACGTTCCGGGAGTACAAGGTTCGCCATACTTTACTATCGATGCAGCCCGGGCTTTAGAAGCAAGAGTTAAATTAGATATGCACGATTATGCCGGAGCTTATGCAGCTGCCAACACATTAATAACCGGCGGCAAGTATCCGCTCATTACTACACAGGCAGGAATGATATCCTATTGGAAAAACGATGGCGGACAGGAGTCTATTACACAATTATTTGTGAATAATACATCCGAAGCGCCTACCAGTATGATCAACTACATCCAGCCTAAAACGGCAACCAATTACGATCCTTTATACGTTCCTACGCAAACGATAATTGATATGTTCGGCGCGACCGACATTCGAAAAGCGGCATATTTTTCTAGCGCATACCCGGTTGTAATACAAGGTACGCCCTACCCCGGTATCTTTATAGTTGCTAAATACCAGGGCAACCCGGCTTTATTTACAACGGCCTTAACGAATGCCTTGCAGGCTCCAAAAATATTTCGGATTGCCGAAATGTATTTAATAGCGGCCGAAGCTTCTGCGAGCGCTTCAAGCGAGCCGAATGCTCTGACTGCATTGAACGCATTGCGCGTTGCGCGCGGCGAAGTTCCTTCTGTTTCAACCGGGGCAGCTTTAGTTCAGGATATTAGGGACGAAAGAAGACGCGAGCTTGCCTTCGAAGGTTTCCGTTTAGATGACCTAAAACGCTGGCATTTGGGCTTCACCAGAGGCGTGCCACAAAATACTAATATGTTATTGCAGGGTTCCAGCTACGTTGGGTTGACGATTGCGGCTGATGCGAATTTCTTTACCTGGGGTATACCTTTCGGAGATACCAGTATTAATCCGAACCTGGTTCAAAACCCGGGCTGGCAATAGCCTTAAATAAGCTATAATTCATTTTAATATAATAATCAGGCCCTCCTTGTGAGGGCTTGATTATATAAATATGTTTTTGCCGGAATTAATAATGATCCGTTTATTTATAGGATTTATGTGGGGTATGCTCCCAAGCAGGGTCATCCCAGTGTAGTTTAAAATGTGATGCTCTATATCTCCATTGAAAATTACCCCCTTAATAGGTATTTGCCTATGTTTTAATGCTTCGACAGATAGCAGCGTATGATTGATGCTCCCAAGATAAGTTTGCGAAACAAGTATAACTTCAGCATCTAACTGTTTAATCAGGTCAATCATTAAAACTTTGTCGTTTAGCGGCACCATTAATCCGCCGGCTCCTTCAATGATTAGTATATTATTCGTTTCAGGTGCAATTATTTTTTGCAAATCAATGGTTATTCCATCAATCGCAGCCGATTTATGCGGTGAATAAGGCTGTGTTAGTCTGTAAGTCTCCGGATGGAAAACTGAAATTGTATTAGATACAAGGCTTTTAACTTTTAATGTATCACTGTTTTCCAGGTCGCCGGATTGTACAGGCTTCCAATAATCGGCCTTTAATTTTTCAACTAAGATAGCTGAAATTAAAGTTTTGCCTATTCCGGTTCCAATCCCGGTAACAAATAGAGGGCGCTTATCCGGCATCTGTAAACTTGTTTATATTGTCTGTCAGTAACATGATCTCGCCCTCTGTATTAAAAGAATGCAGGCATATCCTTATACGCTCGCTTCCAAAAGGTACAGTTGGGCTAAGAATTGGGCGAACATCAAGGCCCGCATCCTGTAAACAGGCAGCGAGTGCTTTAGCCTTTTCATTACTTTTCAACACAATGCACTGTATGGCACTGTCGCTCTTTAATAGAGGGCAATTGCTGTCTGGTTTTATTTTTTTTTTGAAAAGGCCGATATTACTTTTTAACCTTTCAACCTCGCTTGCTGATTCCTGTAAGCGTTGATACGCCATTTTTACAGACGCAACCTGGTGAAGCGGAGCTGCAGTTGTATAAATAAACGACCGGGCATAATTTACCAAATAATCCTTCAATAAAGCGCTGCCTAACACCGCCGCCCCATGATACCCCAATGCTTTTCCAAACGTAACAACCCGGGCAAACACCCTGTCCTGTAAGTGTAACTGGTTAACGAGGCCAAAATCAAATAAGCCTACAGCATGCGCCTCATCTACTATCAGGCTGGCATTATATTTTTCCGTGAGTTCAAGTATTTCTTTTATCGGCGGGGTATCGCCATCCATGGAGTAAACGCTTTCAATAGCAACATAGCATATCCCTTTAGCGCGCTTTAATTTGTCTTCCAGGCTATCCAGGTCATTATGCCTGAAGGAATACCTGCTTGCATGACTTAAGCGGGCACCGTCAATTATAGAGGCGTGTACGAGTTCATCAAGCAATATAGTATCGCCCCGCTGAGGCAGCGATGAAAATAATCCCAGGTTGGCATCGTAACCTGAGTTAAAAATAAGACCCGCTTCACTTTTATGCAAAGACGCAATCTGTTGTTCCAATTCTTCGATATAAACGGTATTGCCTGATAATAATCTTGACCCCGTCGAGCCATTGGCTACTAACCCGCAATTGCTTACCTCTTTATCAATGCTGCTTTTTAATTCGGGCGACCGTGCAAAACCCAGGTAATCATTTGAACAGAAATCAATAAGCATACTTTTAGGTTTCAATGCCCTGTAAGTGCCTGCTGAGCGCCTTTCATCGAGTTTCTTTTCAATAAATGCCTGTGATAGTTTCAATGCGGATAATTTCTGCTAAAATAAAGAAAGCGCCCCGGTTTAAAGGAGCGCTTTCTGTTAAAATTAATTAGCGAAGGGTGTTAGTTGCCACCGCCACCGCCGCCACCGTTTTGCATCCTGGCGCGCCTTTCATCCTGCATTTTTTGATAGGCAGCAGCCTGATCAGGAGTCAAGATAGCTTTAATTTGGGCGCTTGCAGCAGTTCTGAAAGGTGTCATACCGGCCCTCATGGCATCCCTGTCGCCATTTGCGGCTGTTCTTACACTATCCATTTTTGTAGCCTGCGTTTGTAAAATGGCAGTGATTTTAGCTGTCTGATCGTCAGTAAGCTTTAACTGTGTTTGCATTTGTTTAGCCTGGTCAGCCGGGCTCAATCTTTGGCCGCCACCTTGTGCACGGCTAACGGCTGTAATTCCAACCAGGAAACAGCACATCAACAAAATTTTCTTCATCATTTTTTCAGTTTTTTTAGTGTTAGGATAAAGATAACGTCTAATGGTTTAATAACAAACGTGTAACTTAATTGTTGCTTTGATTAAGCCGCTATCAATTTAACACTAATATAATTCAATTGTTGTTTTGCTGCAAGTTAGAAATTGAACGCTGCATTTGTGCCATCATGCTGGTTAAGCCCTCAAGCGTCGGTTCTGCGGCGGGTAACGGCAAATGCGTTGATATGTAAGCCTTCGCCTTCCAGAGTTCCAACACATCTTCACCGCTAATTTCATACGGTTCATATACCGGGTTATCCGATACCAGCTTTAATTTTTTATTCTCTTTAAACTTATTTCCAACGCGCTTATAAACCACCCCATCGGTTTTCGAAATAATTACATAGGTTTCAGCCGGCTTTACCTCTGACCAGTTTTCCACATATTCTCCTATAATAATAGTACCTGATACCAGCGGAAGCATGGAGTCTCCCTTTATTTCAAATGCCCGATAAGTCCCCTGTTTAAACATAGGCAAATAAAACTTGGGGAGTTGGGCTACATATTCCGGATCGGCGTAACCATTTAAATAACCCGCGCTCGCCTTTAATGGAACCAGTTCAATGTTCTCGTTATCATCCTTATCAACAGAAATACTCAGGACGCGGAGATTTGCAGGATTGCCTTTTGGCTTAGGCGACCATTTTTCGTTGATAGTTTCGTTAATAAAATCATCGATGGAAACATCAAAAAATAATGCTATCTTTTTTAGCAGATCGTATTTCGGATCGGCCCTTTCTTCTTCGTAGGCACCCACAAGCGACCGTTTTATACCTATTTGGTCGGCAAACTGTTGCTGTGTAAGGCCTTTCTTTTTACGAAGAAATTTAATATTTGAAGGAATATTTGACATAAAATTTGGAATTGCTAAAATAATTAGTATTTTTATGCTCATAAAATTAGTAATTATTTTTTAACCAGCAAATTTTATTATCAATGAAACGTTTTATTTATATTATAACTGATAGAAACAGGAACAATTTGCATGTGGGATTATGTTCGGACCTTGTAAAAACGCTTGATTTTTACCGGCAAATGCCCACTTTATTTTTTGACAGCGCGCAGCATCTTAACCGGCTGGTTTATTTTGAAGAGATAAATACCGAAGAGCAGGCAATGGAACGGTTTAAAACGGTTAGCACCTATACCCGCCCGCAAAAAGAAAAAATGATCAGACCCGTAAACCCGGATTGGGTAGATCTGACCATTGGATTGAATTACGAAAGCGGGTTAAGGGTAAGGCCGCAGATTCGTCCGTCAATCAGTTCGTTTAGAAAAGCGGTTACTTTTTGATAAACTTTAAGGCACCGGAATTCATGCAATATCTTTTACCTCCCCGGTCGGTTGGTCCGTCGTCAAAAACATGGCCCAGGTGCAGGCCTGTGCTTCGCTCAATCACCTCGTCACGGGTCATACCGGCGCTGTTGTCCTGCACGATTTCAATTTTCTTAGGGTCTGCCGCTTTCACAAAACTCGGCCAGCCGGTACCGCTGTCAAATTTGTCTGCCGAACTGAATAAAACCTCACCTGTCGCGGCGCTTACATAAACTCCCTTTTCGTGGTTATCATGATACGCATTGTGGAAGGGCGGTTCAGTACCGCTTTCAACCATGATGTAGTACTGATTGGGTGTAAGTAACTTTTTCCATTCAGCCGGAGTTTTGCTCATTTTACGTTTAGGATCGTACTTTTTTACCTGACCGCAGCTTTGCTGACAACCAAATGCTGTTATCACAGCCAGCATTATTAGCGCTAAAATTGATTTTTTCATTTTCTTTTATTTTTTTATTGTGATAACGGGAGGGCCCGTTTACTAAATTACGTATTACAAGGGTTGGCGGTTTGTCATTGTTTGGTCTTTTATATCCAAATTCAATGTCGTTTAGTTAAATGATAGCGTCTTCAACTGTATCAGGTGTATCTACTGTATCAAGTGTATCAACTGTATCAGGTGTATCTCTCTCAATAAATGATACACCAGATACAACACCATAATTCTTAGCTAATTGGCATTATAACCAAATTCCGGAATTACCAGCCGGGAGTAAACCCTAATCCAAACACAGGTTTATTTATGTCGGTCCGGTTAAATGGAATAGCAAAGTATGGTTCCAAAACAAAAGCCCCAAACACATTTACCCTTATTGAAATACCTGCGCTTGTAGCCGGCACACGCTGATTGGTATTATAAATGGTTTGGCCCGCTGCATCTTTACCAATGGCATCCGGCCCGGATTGAAATTTTATTTCATTGCCCGCGTTCCAGGCTAAACCGGCATCAAAGAATAAATTGAGTTCGGTAAACAGGAGCTTTGATTTAATTTGTGAAAGCCTTTCGGGCCCGGTGAACGGTAAACGCACTTCAAAATTGGCTACAGCTAACCTGTTGCCGGATAGCTGGTCGATCGTAAAGCCATTGGTGGGCACTTTGCCATTCCCGCTATAAAAAGTTTGCGCTTCGTAGCCGCGTATTAAAAATGGATAGCCAACGTATAATGGATAAAGATTACCCGTATTGCCGAAACGGCCATACCCATATAAACGGGCGGCAAAAGTTACCGGTGCAGCCCGCACATATTCGCGCAGGTCAATAGTAGGGGCAAAGTATCGATATGTACCAAAATCATACTCGGCCTGTAACCTGTAGCGATAGCCATTCAGTGGCGACGCGACTCCAAAAAAAGAATTATCGCCCACCAAAGCGGTATTTACATTAAAAATATGAAAAGGTGTTAGGTTTATCCCATTATTATTGGGATCGGCATTGTACGCGGAGTTTGGGATATGGTTATGTGTATAATTAAGCAGGTTTCCAAGCGTGTCATAAACAGAACTATATCTATCCACTCTGTAATAATAAGCGGCGCCTCCTGTTCCAAACTCAACCCTGGTTTTTTTTGTGATAGGATAGGACGTAAACAACGAAATCTGGTCCTGGAAAATCCGGATGATATCATATCTCTCTTCAACAGCCGGGATGGTGGTTGTGGTATTTATTTTATAAGTAGAGGGAACTATGCTATAGTTAGCGGTTTGAAAAGGTATATGGGATATGCTCACCCCAAAGTTCCATCTTGCCGTTTGATTTATGTAAGCAAACTGGCCGCCGAAATCGTAAATCTCGCCATTGACAGCAAGGCCCGCATAAATTTGATTACGGCCTAAAATATCACTAAAAACCCCCTGTACTCCACTCGATAAACCAGCGCCGAACTGGCTTACTGACGCGCCCACGCCGCTGCTGGCCAAATAGTCCAGCTTGAACATTGGTTTGTAAGGCACAGTTTTTATAGAATCGATCGGCAGCTTTGGATACGCCAGGTAATTATTCAGGTTTGAGTTGATTAAATCAACCCCAACAGACCGGGCCGGTGGCAGCATTCCGGCACTAAAGTTTGTTTCCTGTCCGTCGACAGGTGTGCCGGTAAAATCGGTAGCCTTTGCATTATACAGCGTGTATTTTTGGGCGCGATAGTAAGAATAGACAATATCGTTATTTATTGAAATGCTTAGCGCGGGGGAGTATTCTGTAATTCCGGATATGCCTGTAAACAAATTGGTCATTTGCTCCACCTTTCCTGTAGCCGGACTGTAACGGTACATATTACGGAAACCATCACGATTTGACAGGAAGTAAATCTGTGTTCCATCTGATGAATACACAGGATTTAAGTTGTTGGCACCATTAAAGAGTTTAATGTCGGTTACTTTTCCGGTTGCAATATCTAACTCAGCCAAATTAAAGGTGATATCTTGTGACAAAGATTGGTCGTAAGTAGTCCGGTCACTCGAAAAGATAATCTTTTTGCCATCCCTTGAAAAACTAGGCTGATAATCAGAGTATTTATCATTGGTTAACTGCCTTACTTGTTTGGTGTCAAAGTTATAGAGGTACAAATCACCCTGTCCTTCTGATAATCCCTGGAAAACTACATTTTTCCCGTCCGGCGACCATGAAAGATTGCTGAATTGCTCGGCTTTACCCATAGCAATATCATCAACAACACGTCCGCTCGCTATGTCAACTACCACCATGCGGTTGCGGCCCTTGCTGAATACGCTGAAGGCAAACCGCTTGCTATCCGGCGACCAGGCACCCGCAGATTCAATGAAGTTAAACTCATCGATATGCGTATTGGAAACCTTACTGGTAAGCTTTCGCAATATCCGCCCTGTTTTGGCATCCGCCAAAAATAAATCGACTGTAAACAGGCTTTTCTCCGATAAAAAGGCGAGGTATTTCCCATCCGGACTTACAGCGGGGGCGAGGTTTAACTTGCCTGAATTTTTTTCATCGACCACCCTGTGCCCAGGGGGCACCTGGGCTGTATCCTTCAGGTAAGGCTTATAGGTTAATTCAATAGCGTGTTTCCAGAGACTTGATAAGGTTTTTTCATCATATCCAAACGTACGCCTGATGCCATATTGTAAACCAAACCGAGCCGTATTTTTAAAAAAGGGAACAATAACGGTATCGCCATACGTAGACCCAATAAACGACCAGAACGCCTGACCGTAGCGATAGGGGAAATATTTGTTGCTCTGCGTCATGTCTTTTATAGTGGGGATGTCGTGACTTAGGTAGGCATCCCGTATCCACATCGCTGTATAAGAGTCGTTTTT
This sequence comes from Mucilaginibacter sp., assembly GCA_028288125.1. Lineage (GTDB taxonomy): Bacteria > Bacteroidota > Bacteroidia > Sphingobacteriales > Sphingobacteriaceae > Mucilaginibacter. Next base: position 25,642 of record JAQBOH010000193.1, on the reverse strand, counting down.
TCCCAATGAAAAATATTCCGCCATGCCCTCAATCATCCATAAGGGCAAATTATTAATGTTTTCGAAATTGGATGAGTCTCTACCCAGCAACGTGTGATACTGGAAGGCGTGCACCAGCTCGTGCCCAATTACGTGCCGGGTCATTTGATTGGTTTCCATTACGGGTATAACTACCCGGTTTTTTAGTCCTTCCGTAACCCCGCCTGTGCCTACGTCAATTTCGCCGTCGATAGCGGTGGTTTGTTGAAATTCGGGGTGATTGGCATACAGGATGATCGGATTTGGCCTTTTAAAAGTATCCCTGAAAATTTGCTGGTGAAGCGTGTACCACAATTCACTTTCCTGCGCAAAGCGCTTGATCATACTATCGTTTTTTAAATAATAATAGATCTCGAAGTGGGGGGTTTTATAAACCTTAAAATCAAGCTTTTTGTAGCGCACTTTATTTTGTCCAAAATATTGCGCTTTAGTTTGCCGGCTGAAAAGGAGCAAGCCGGCTATGCAAAATAATATGAATGGGATTTTTTTAATATTAACCAGGGGAAGGAAAGGTTTACTCATACAGTGATAATAGAATAATGGCTAATTTAAGCAAATAAGTTACAAGTTAACAGGCTTTGTAAGTTGAGTACGTTGTAATAACAATAAAAGTTGTAACAGCGTACAGATATAATTTTCAGCTAATTAAACCATTTTAATTCAATTAATCTGTTTTCACTGTGTCAGGTTTTATCATGGTTGTATCACCCGGCATAAACAGGCTATCTATCGCCGCTGTATCGGTTTTTATGCGCGGTGAAGGACAATCATATGTTTTGGAAATTTTTGACCAGGGTTTCGGGAATGGCCCATAGGTATAGCCGGATTTCGGGTCGGCATAAACTTTTTCCATAAACCGGCCAAAAATGGGTAGCGCGGTATGCGAACCTTCGCCTGTTTCTGACGATGTAAAATGCACGCTGCGGTCATCTGCGCCTACCCAGATACCGGTAACAAGGTCTTTAGTGATGCCCATATACCAGCCGTCAACATAGCCCGATGAGGTGCCTGTTTTACCGCCGATCTGGTTGTCTTTTTTCCAGAGACCGGGATATTCCCACAGGGCCAGCGAAGTGCCGCCCGGTTCTTCCATTCCTCCCCTGAACATATAGAGCATCAGCCAAGCGGTTTCTTCGCTCAAAACTTTTTCGGTCTTAAGTGTAAACTCCTCCAGTACATTGCCCTGCTGATCTGTGATCCTGCTTACCAAAAGCGGGTCAATTTTTTGCCCTTTATTTAAAAACGTGCTATATGCCCGCACCATTTCATAAACGGAAACATCATTTGAACCCAACGACACGGATGGGACCGATTTCAAAGGGCTTTCAATGCCGCATTTATGGGCGTATTCGACCACTTTATCCCAGCCGACCTTTTCAGTTACCTGTGCGGTAACGGAGTTAACCGATTTTCCCATCGCCCAGCGCAGCGACATTTCCTGGTACGAAAACCTGAAATCGGCATTTTTAGGTTCCCAAACCTGCGTTTTTCCGCCATCATTATATTTAATGGACACGGGTTTGTCAGTAAACTTATCGCAGGGGCTAAAACCGTTATCCAGTGCTGTCACATACGCGAAAGGTTTAAAGGTTGAACCTGCCTGCCTGCGTGATTGGTTCACATGGTCGTAATTAAAATACTGGTGGTCAATGCCGCCCACCCATACTTTAATTTTGCCGGTCGATGGTTCAATGGTCATCATCCCGGTATTTAAAATGCGCGTATAGTATTTAATAGAATCTACACTCGAGAAGGTGGTATCCTTATCGCCGTTCCAGGTAAATACCTTCATGTGTTTGGGCCTTTCAAAATATTGATTGATAAGCGCTGTATTGTTGCTGTATTTTTTTACAAGCTTTTCATAAATGGGTAAATGCTGCTCAGCCTTTAAAACAAAATCAGTTATTTCGTCACCGTTTGAGTCGCGCCAGGGGTTTTTCTTGCCCCAAAGGTTATCAAACCGTTTTTGTAGCATTTTCATTTTTTCGGCTACCGCTTCCTCGGCGTATTGCTGCAGGCGCGGATCTATCGTGGTATATATTTTCAGACCGTCCTGATATAAATCGTAATCGTTATCGTGCAGCCATTTTTTTAGCCACCGTTCTACCGCCTGGCGTATGTAGGAATCGCCCTGGCCCTCATTTTCAACATAGCTCAAATCGAGCGTGATCGGCTTTTTAACGTTGACGTCATATTCAGCCTGGGTCAGGTAGTCATATTTTAGCATTTGCCCCAGCACCACATTGCGCCGTTCCAAAGCATGGTCAGGGTTATTTATGGGATTATAAGTCGAAGTTGCTTTTAACATCCCTACCAGTGTTGCCGCTTCGGCGGGATTTACTTTATCAGGCGTTTTGTTGAATATTTTTAAGGATGCCGTTTTAATACCAAACGAATTGTTGCCAAACGGTACCGTGTTTAAATACAGCGTAAGTATTTGCTGCTTGGTATAAACATGCTCAATTTTAAACGCTGTGAGCCATTCCTTGCATTTGTAAACAATGGTCCTGATAAAAGGTACATGTTTGATAATTCCCTGTGATTTCTTTTTCCGGGTCTCGAACAGGTTTTTTGCCAGCTGCTGGGTAATGGTGCTGCCGCCGCGGCGGTCGCCTTTTGCGGTTGAGATCATGCTGGTAAAAAACGAATAAAAATCAACCCCTCTATGCTTGTAAAACCGCACGTCTTCGGTCGCTATCAGGGCGTTTATAATGTTGGGAGAGATGTCTTTAAACTCGACGGGTGAGCGGTTCTGCTTGTAATAACGACCAATCAACGTACCGTCGGCGTAGTACACTTCTGACGATAACGACAAGGTCGGCGTTTTAATGTCCTGCATATCAGGCGAGTAGCCAAACAGCCACAAAAAGTTCAATTCTATGGCACAAAAGAAGATTACAACAAAATAAAGAAAGATGACAAGATATCTTAGAATGGGAAATTTTATTCGCCTGAACATAGGGGTAAAGATGCAAATTATGGCCTTAAATAATAGCCGGTTAAACAAATATTAACAACGCAATTTTAGCAGCTAAATTTTAGATTAACTTAGCATACATCAATTTTGTGTTATGAAAGGCATAATTAATAAATTTAAAATAACCGGCGGTAAAAAGTTTTTGCTTAAGGATATGGATACCTCCTGGTCGGGCGATTTGAAGAAGGAAGAAACGGACGAGATCCTGGAAGGCCTGATCAAAGAAACAGCCGTACTGCAGTCCGAGTTGTATGCCGATAACCGGTATTCACTTCTTGTTATTTTCCAGGCGATGGATGCGGCCGGGAAAGACAGCGCGATAGCACATACGCTATCGGGTTTAAACCCGCAGGGTTGTGATGTGGTTAGCTTTAAGCAGCCCAGCACAGAGGAATTAGATCATGATTTTTTATGGAGGCATTATAAAGCTTTACCCCAGCGCGGGCGTATCGGCGTGCACAACCGTTCGCATTACGAGAACGTGCTTATTACCAAAGTTCACCCCGAACTGTTGCTGAACGAACACCTGCCCGGGATCGGCAATGTGAAAAAGATAAAGAAAAAATTTTGGCAGCAGCGGTATGAAAGCATACGGACTTTTGAACAGCACCTGGCTGAAAACGGTACTATAATGATCAAGTTTTTTTTGAACGTATCAAAGGAGGAACAAAAGAAGCGCTTTTTAGCACGTATTGATGACACTGACAAAAACTGGAAATTTTCGGCTTCAGATGTTTACGAGCGCGAGTTTTGGGGTGATTATATGAAGGCTTATGAAAAAGCAATACAGGAAACCGCCACCAAACAAAGCCCCTGGTATGTTATCCCTGCAGATAAGAAGTGGTTTACCCGGATAGCTATTTCAAGTATTATCCTGGATACAATGATGAAATTGAAACTGGAATATCCCGTTTTGGCAAAGGAGGAAAAGGAGAAAGTGGAAGATGCAAAGCGGATCTTGCTTGCGGAGTAATTTTACATATTCAGGTGTTCCAATTTTTGAGAGTTGAACACTTTGATACTGATTTAATTAAGATTTCGCCGATTTTGTTCTTGGAGAAGACCACGTTGCGGAAATTGCGCCATCCAATGTATGTACCCGTCGTAGAGACGCAATGCATTGCGTCTCTACCATTGCCCGACGGACTCGGTAATCAACCCAATCCAACCCAATCCAACCCAATCAACCTCTCACTATTCCACCGTTATCTCATCCGCAAAAATATACGATTGGTTGCCCTTGCTCTCGTGCCATTCCGGCAACGGGCCGTATTGTTTGGCAATCAGCTTGATATACCTTGCTTTCAGATTTAACGGCGCGGTAAATTCCTGGGTTTGCACATTAAGGTCTTTAATGTCAACCTTTGTATTCACCGTTGCGGCCAGCTTGTAGTTGGTACCGTCGTCTGAGACCCAATATTGCACATATTGAGGGAAAACGATCCATGCGCCGCTATCCTGCAGCGTACCAAGGCTTACCTGTTTGATGGGCCTTACCCGTTCCATATCGATTATCGCGACAAGGTCATTTCCCCGGAAACCCTGCCAGTTGCCCAGCCGCCAGCTGGTTTTACCGTGTATGCCATTGATAAGCGCGTTATCGCCCTCATCGGCATAATTTGGCAGGTATTTATTCACCAGGGTAAGCTTAATATCATCGCGGATCTTAGTAAATGTGCCCTCATCAACAAAGCTGGTTTTGCCGTCTTCTATAGCGATGGTCTTAATGGTAGTGTTGGACGAAATACTTATCGGTAAGCTGTACAAGGTTGAGTTCGCGGTAGGAATAGTGCCGTCGAGCGTGTAATATATTTTGGCACCGGCATCCGCATCTTTTATTTCAATGCTGATAGGCTGTTTAAACGTTTTCGCCGGCGCGACGATATACGGATTGGGTACGATGAGGTTGTCGGTAATCTTTGATGCCGGCTTTTCCAGATCCTGCACAAACAGCCGGTTGGGTAAGCGGCCGGTGAATACCTCAAACTCGCCGCCATTGGCAACGGATGAATAATCGAGGTAGAGTTTATTATAAGCCCTTTTATTCAAATTCATGCCCTGCAGGTAAATATCGCCGCGGCTGATGCTTGCGCCGGGATTTAAAATGGTGAATTTCTTGCCATTCTCGAGGTTGATCACCGCTTTATCAAATTGAGGAATGCCTACCTGGAACTGCTGCTGGCCGGCCGCGATGTTATAAATACCCAGCGAGCTCATCACGTACCAGGCCGACATCTGCCCGCAGTCTTCATTGCCCGATAAGCCATCGGGCTTGTCGCTGTATTCCTCTCTTAATATCCGGGTAACGTAAAATTGCGTTTTATCCGGTGCATCGGTAAAATTATATAGGTAAGCCATGTGGTGACTGGGCTCGTTGCCATGCGCATACTGGCCGATCAAGCCGGTTACGTCTGCCTGCTGGCGCCCGTTGAGCTTTGAGTCGGTACTAAATAACTCGTCCAGCTTGCTTTCAAAGCCCGCTTTCCCGCCCATGCGGCCCATCAATCCTTCAATATCCTGCGGCGCTAAAAATGAGTATTGCCAGGAGTTGCCTTCTGTATAATTGTTGTTGATCTCGGTAGCATCGAACGGCGCATACCAGCCGCCGTTTGCGCGGGCCTGCATAAAGCCGTTCTGGTTGTTAAAATTATTTTTCCAGTATTGCGCACGTTGGATAAACGTTGTATAATCATCAGGTTTGTTCATCATTTTAGCCATCTGGGCGATGCACCAATCGTCAAAGGCATATTCCAATGTTTTGGAGACCGATTCGGGCTCATCATCTGATAAAACCACGCCATTTTTCCGGTATGAATCCAGCCCGAACTGATTTCGGTTCACTGCTGCCTTCATCGCGGTAAACGCCTCTTCGGCATTAAAATCGCGAATGCCCTTCGCGTAGGCATCCACAATAACCGGAATAGAATGGTTACCCACCATGCAATACGTCTCGTTGGAGCCCAGCGGCCAAATCGGTAATAAGCCGCCCTGTTCATACATCGCTAAAAACGATTTGATGAAATCAAGTGTCCGCTTCCGGTCGATCAGGTTGAGCAGCGGGTCCTCGGCGCGGTAGGTATCCCATAAGGAAAACACCGTGTAATAGTTAAAGCCGGTTGCTGTGTGCACCTTTTGGTCCAGCCCCCGGTATTGCCCGTCAACATCGCTGTAAACGTTTGGCGCAAGCATGGTGTGGTACAGGGCCGTATAAAAAGTAACCTGTTTGGTTTTTGCATAATCAATGATCGGCTGTCTTTTTTGCTGCTGCTGGCGGTACGACCCTGTCTGGTTGTTATAGCCGCTTTGCGGGTTCATGTTTTGCGGCTCACGTTGTGCCGAAGCATCCGGGCCGCCGCCCTGCACTTCTATTTTTGAAAGCTCGGCGTTCCATAATGCTTTGGCTCCCTTTTGAACTTGCTTAAAATCGAAATCGGGCATTTCCGCATCCAGGTTTTTTAAAGCGCCTTCCGTGCTTACCGACGAAATGCCCACTTTGGAAACTACCTCGCCGGGGTTGTCAAACTGAATATACAGCTTGATGTTTTTACCCTGCACTTTGTTTTGCCCGGTTTGCACCTGGTCGTTGGATGTTATGCCGTATGTTTTAAAAGGCGTTGAAAACTTTGCATAAAAGTAAAGAGATTGGTCGCTCGCCCAACCCTTTGAACGGCGGAAGCCGCGTATCTCGTGGTCGTTTACCACCTCTATCCACGAGTCGAGCACTTCATCGCGGTGCTGCAGGTCGATAATAATATTGGCTTGCTGCGTTTTTGGAAAAGTGTAGTGGTGCATGCCGGCCCGTGTAGTGGCTGTTAGCTCCACATCAATATTGTATTTATCCAAATGCGTTTTATAGTATCCGGGAGAAGCTGTTTCGTTTTTCTTTTTAAACCCGGATGAATATTCGGTGTTTTTAAATTGCGGCTCGCCGGTGGTGGGCATAAACAACACATCGCAGTAATCGGCAATACCTGTGCCGCTCAAATGCGTATGCGAAAAGCCGTAAACCAGGGTATCGGTATAATAATACCCCGAGCAGCCGTCCCAACCTGTCAGGCGTGTATCCGGGCTTAACTGTACCATGCCAAACGGCGCCACAGCCCCCGGGTAGGTATGCCCATGCCCGCCCGTGCCAATAAAGGGGTTGACGAATTGTGTATAATCTTTTTTACGTTGGCCGGATGAGGTAAGTACGAAGGCAAAAATAAAACTTGCTGATAAAATTACGCGGGTTAGGTACCTCATTGAGTAAACGGTGTTTTTATTTGATAAAGATAATTGCCTGAGCCGGAATTAAACGGATGTAACAAATATGTGATGTTGACAAAGCATTACCCTCAAAGTCCTTAAATTCTATTAATTGTGTTCAGACAATCTTAAACTCATCCGCATCCTTTAAAAAAGGCAGCGCCCTCCTGGTTTTTTTTACTTCATCCGCAATGATCGAAAAGGTGTACATGTCCTCTTCATCGCGTTTGTAATAAACCGTGTTGCCGTTGGGGTCAATGCAGGTTGAATCGCCGGAATGGTAAACCTCGTTGCCATCGTGGCCAACCCGGTTAACACCGATTACGTAAGCCTGGTTTTCAATAGCGCGCGCCGCTATTAATGCGCGCCAGTGCGCTATCCGCCGTTCGGGCCAGTTGGCTACCATAAGCAGCAGATCGTATTCACAGTCAACATTTCGCTGCCATACCGGGAAACGCAGGTCGTAACATATCATCGGGCAAATATTCCACCCGTTTAATTCCACAATTAATTTTTTGTCTCCGGCGGTGTAAGTCTCGTGCTCTTTTCCTAAAGCGAACAAATGGCGCTTATCATAATACTCGTGGCTGCCATCCGGGCGCATCCATATTAAACGGTTATAATATTTTCCGTTTTCTTTGATGATGATGCTTCCGGTGATCACGCAATTATAAAGGGCTGCAATTGTCTGCATCCACTTCATTGTCTTTCCGCCCATGGGTTCGGCTAGTACGTCCGCACGCATGGTAAAACCCGTGCTAAACATTTCGGGGAGAATGATTAGGTTGGTTTTTTCACGGAGGCCTGACAGCCGGATACTGATATTCTGCAGGTTCCTATCAATATTCTCCCAGAAAAGATACCCCTGGAATACGGTAATTTTTAGATTATCCATAGTTTGGTTTTTAGTCCATAGCCCATGGTCGATAGACCATAGTCACTATTGTAAAAAATATCCAAATGCATCTAATTTAATTCACTTCCGTGGTTCGTCCGCTATTGGCAATACGCGCCAGACCAAAATTCATCTTATTTAACCGCTTATCTCCATGGGCTATCGGCCAAGGACTCCCCACTACAATTTCACCAACCGCTCAAGTGCCTTATCAAGCGTTTCTTCCTTTTTGGCGAAGCAAAACCGCAAAACCTGGTGATCAGTTCCCTGCGTATAAAACACTGATGTAGGTATTGATGCCACGCCGATCTCTTTTGTTAGACGCAGGGCAAAGTCAACGTCCTTCTCGTCTGTTATCTTTTTAAAGCCAACCGATTGAAAATATGAACCATAACATGGCAATAGCTCAAAACGGGTTTGCTCAAGGCCTTTGCGGAAATAATCGCGCTTTTGCTGGAAAAAATCCGGCAGGCTTAAATAATGATCTTCATTCTTTAAATATTCCGCAATGGCATATTGTAATGGTGTATTAACGCTGAAAACTAAAAATTGGTGCACCTTCCTGAATTCCTGCATTAACGGAGCCGGTGCTACGCAGTAGCCCAATTTCCAGCCCGTGGCATGCAGCGTTTTTCCGAACGAGGATACGATAAAGCTGCGTTTCCGTAACTCGGCGTACTTAGCCATGCTGTGGTGTTTTTCACCGTCGAATACCAGGTGCTCGTACACCTCATCGCTCAATATCAGTATATCCTGGTTTTTTACGATCGCACATAATTCGTCGATATCTTCCTTGTGCAGGATGGTCGCAGTTGGGTTTTGCGGCGAATTTAGGATGATCATCCGGGTTTTGCTATTGATGAGCCTTTTTACCATGTCCCAGGCTATACGGTAATCTGGCGGTTCCAGCTCAAGCGATTTTACGATGCCGCCCATCAATTTAATAGCAGGTGCGTAACAGTCATAGGCCGGCTCGAATATAATTACCTCGTCATTGGGGTTTATAATGGCGGTTATAGCAGTAAATATGGCCTGTGTGCCGCCCGCGGTAATGGTGATCTCGGTATCAGGGTTGTAAACTGCGCCATATAGTTTTTCGGTTTTGCGTGCTACCTGCTCGCGCAAAGCCATTACGCCCGGCATTGGCGCATATTGGTTTTGACCGTTTTTCATGGCGGTGTTAACCAGCCCGATGAGTTCGGGTGAAGTATTAAAATCAGGAAACCCCTGCGATAGGTTAATAGCGCCAACTTCGGTTGCCAAACCCGACATTATTGTAAAAATATTGGTCCCTATAGCAGGTAATTTTGAGATAAGAGGTGTCATTCGGGGGCTAAAATAAGGAAAAAGCTTCAGAGGAGGTGAAAGCTTAAAGCAGAAAGCAAAAAGCCTTTTATTTACGTCAGAGAATGGGTGCTTTTAGCTTTGGTCTTTTTGCTTTAAGCTTTCAGCTCTATTCTTTATCTTAGAGGCCATGAAGCTAATGAAATTCATTTTATTGTGTTTGATAGTCGTGGTCGCTGTTTCCTGCCACCCGCGATCTAAAAGTTCTGTTCCTGTTATTGGCTTTGTGGATGCATTTGAAGATGCTACTATCGCGCCGGCCCGAACCGGGTTTACCGACGCTCTCAAGAAAAACGGCTTCAGCGAAGCTGATAAAAACATAACGATAGAATACCGCAACGCGCAGGGGAGCATTCCCACGCTGACGCAGATCATCAATTATTTTGTATCCGAAAAGGTTGACCTGATGGCCACCTGTACCACATTATCAAGCATAACCGCTGCGCAAAAAACCAAAACTATTCCCATTTTTGTGATGGTTTCGCCTACGGTGAGGGTGATGAATTTGCAGGATGCCCAGGGTAAAAGCCAGCCTAATTTATTTGGCGCAGTTGAAGATTTTAATTACATCGACACGTCGTTTTCATACATCCCTAAATTCATCAAACCCCGGTCCGGTAAATTGGTTATAGGGATGATCTATAACCAGTCGGAACCGCAATCAGTTGATGCTATGAAACGGATACAGAGTCTGGCAGATAGGTCAAATATTACTTTAATCGCTTTACCGCTAAATTCTTCTGCCGATGCGCAACTGGTTACCCAGTCGCTGCTCAGTAAAAATATAGATGCATTTTTTGCCAACCCGGATAATACAGTATTTGCATCCTTCGAAACCATATTAAGAAGCTGCAACCAGAAGAACGTGCCCATATTTACCAGCGAGGCCGGGCTTGTGCAGCGTGGCGCGGTAGCTGCTTTTGGCGCCGACATTTACCAATGGGGCTACCAGGCCGGCGAACAGGCGGCGCAATTCTTAAAAAGCCATAGCACCGCAGGCCTGCAACCCGAAATGGTGAAAGTGCGGAGACGTGTATATAATGTTGAAGCGGCAAAAAAATATCATATCACTGTTCCACCCAATTTTCAACCGGTTAAATAAATGGATTTTTACCTCACCGCGCTATTACAGGGACTTTGCTTTTCGGCGCTGGCGCTGGGGATATATATTTCCATGAAAATATTTAACATTCCGGATATTACTACCGATGGCAGCTATACACTCGGCGGCGTGGTTACGGCTATTTTGCTCACACATCACCAGCCGGGATACATTATCCTTCCCGCTGTGATCTTAGCGGGAGGCTTGGCGGGCGCATTAACCGGTCTTATTCATACTAAGCTTAAAATAAATGCCCTGCTGGCCGGTATTTTGGTGATGACTGCCCTGTATTCAGTCAATTTATCGCTAATGGGCCGGTCGAATTTGCCGTTGATTAATGTGTCTTCGCTGTTCTCCGTAATTATTATAAGCGGAGATCCCAACCATAACACATTCTGGATATTGGCTATTTTCGTCGTCATTATTACGGGCATAATAGGTTACGTGCTCAAAACCGATTTTGGTATTGCCATGCGCGCGACAGGTAATAGCGAATCAATGATACGCTCATTGGGTGTTAACACCGATAGAATGAAAATCATCGGTCTTGCGCTGGCCAATGCCTTAACCGCGGTAAGCGGGTATCTGATTAGCCAGTTCCAGGGGTTTACGGATATTAGCATGGGAATCGGGATTGTGATCGTTGGTTTGGGCTCTGTCATTATCGCGGAAACGCTGATCAATTGGTTTCGGATCACGACGGTGTGGCTCAGTTTAATATTGGTGCTTGCCGGTGCGGTAATATTTCAACTGGTGCTGGCTGTAACGCTGGACATAGGTGTTGACGCGAACCTGTTAAAGCTTGTAACCGCGGCATTTGTATTAGTGATCGTTAGTTTGCCAAGGATAATGGTAAGGGCGAGGTAGCCCCCTCTAAATCTCCCCCGGAAGGGAAGACTTAATTAAATTCGATTATGAAAAAATCCTTTATTAAAATAAATGTTTTTAAAGTCTCCCCTTCCGGGGGAGATTTAGAGGGGGCCGAATGATCGTTCTCCAAAACCTCCACAAAGCCTTCAATCCCGGCAAGGCTAACCAGGTGAATGCCGTAAACGGCGTTAGCCTTGAGGTCGAAGAGGGCGAGTTTGTTGTTATCGTCGGCGCTAATGGGTCGGGTAAAACAACCTTGCTTGATATGGTTGCCGGGAGTGTGCTTCCCACCTCAGGGGGTATCCTTGTCGATAGTGATGATGTAACCAAATTGCCCGATTACCGGCGCAGCCGGTGGATAGCCCGTGTTTTTCAAAACCCGGTAAGCGGCACCGCTTCGGATCTGAGCATACTAGATAATTTCAGGCTGGCGGCCATACGTACCAAACCCAAAGGGCTATCGATCGGCATCAATGAGGATTTTAAAAAGCAGGTAAAAGAAAGGATCAGCACCCTGGGCATGGGCCTCGAAAGTAAGATCGACCAGCCTATGGGCACCTTATCCGGGGGACAACGACAGGCGCTAACTTTGCTGATGAGCGTAATGGACACCTGTAAAATATTGCTGCTTGACGAACCCACCGCCGCTCTCGACCCGCGCTCCGCCGCTCTTGTTATGCGCACTGCGGATAAATTAATCAAGGATTACCGGCTAACCGCCATCCTCATTACCCATAATTTAAAAGACGCCTACAATTATGGCAACCGGCTGATTTTAATGGGAGAGGGCTTGATAGTGAAGGATATTGATGCTGCCGGCAAATCCATATTGAGGCAGAACGACCTGTTTGATTGGTTTGGATAGCAGGATTTCACCGATGTTAGTTTGATTACACCGATTATCAATTAATCGGTGTAATCAAACTAACATCGGTGAAATCACCATCTTATTTCTTATAGGTGATTTTATAGATCGTGCCTTTGTTATCGTCACTTACATAAAGTGAGCCATCGGCGCTTTGTGCCAGTCCGCATGGGCGGTGAACTGCCCGGCCGGATGCTTTTTGCTCGGGGGTGCCTGCAAAACCATCAGCAAATACTTCGTATTGGCCAGAAGGGCGGCCGTTTTTAAATGGCTGAAAAACAACAAAATATCCTGCCTGCGCCTCCGGCGCCCTGTTCCATGAACCGTGAAAAGCAATGAATGCACCATTTTTATATTTTGCCGGAAACTGATTGCCGGTATAAAAAAGCAAACCATCCGGTGCAAAGTGACCCGGATATGCTGCTACCGGTTTAAGGTATTTACTATCGGCTTCTTTTTTACCGTCGCCGCCATATTCAGGACCCATCATGTTTTTATGCTGCATCCAGTCGTAGTAAACATATGGCCAACCTGCATTTGCGCCTCTTTTTAACGCAAACATGCATTCAGCAGGTAATTCAGCTGATTGGTGCACGCTGTATAAATTGGGGAACAGATCGTGTAAAGCATCGCGGCCATGCTGCATTACAAATAGCTGGTTGTCCTGCTGATTCCAGTCGAGGCCAACTACGTTTCTTAGCCCGGTAGCATAATGCACGCCATCACTCTGTTTTTGATCAGGTTTATCTACTTTAAACTGCCAGATACCAGCTGCATCCTCTAAAACAGGGCATCCTTTTTTATCCTTGTCAAATTCACTGCAGATATTTGAATAGGCGCCTATGTTTACATAGATATTGCCACTATTGTCGAGCGCAAGCGATTTGGTTTCGTGCATCCTTCTGTTAACTAATCCGGTTACTATCCTTTCGGGGCGCGCGGGGTCGATCACTTCATCTTTTGCATTTAACTTATACCTGAAAACGTCCGAATTTGAGGAAGCATATAAGTAGCCGTTTTTAATGGAAATGCCGGTTCCGCCGTAGTTCCCAAAGCTTGTTTTTACTTCGGCTTTCGTTCCGTCATCGTGTAAAACGATAATGCTTTTACCATTTCTGGGAGCAGCCAGGTGCACATATAGGTCGCCCTGGGGGGTTGCGGCCATGTGCCTGGCATAACCGAGGTTATCAGCGATTATAGCCGCATTAAAGCCGGCCGGAACAGTTAAGCCGCTAGCAGCATCCGCAGCATTTGTATAACCGGCTTTTTTGAAAGCGTTAAACAAAATGAATCCGGTTATTGCGATAAACGGAAGCAATATGAACAGTGATTTTTTCATATAAGTAAGATTAGTGTATGGATAGCCAAAGTTAAATTAAACTCCAACAAATTCTAAAATATGTTTTGTAGAAATATAGTTACAACATAGAATTTATAGGATAAAATATTGAAATTATATTTCTGACTTATAGTAACTTATAAAATACGGGCAGATTTACATTAAACCACGGTCTGTTTTATACGGTCATAGAAGTATAAAAATTACGAATATGAAAAAGTTACTTATAATATCAGCAATAGCAATAGGCGGTTTAGTTTGTAAAACTGCCGATGCGCAGGTAGGCGTTCATGTGGGGTTTAATTTTGGTACCCCGGTTTATCCCCGCCACCGGGTTGTGGTTGAAGAACCGGTATATTCTGAGCCTGCTCCCGTTGTGTACAACAATTACGACGACTACTATTATTTACCGGATGTGGATGCTTATTACAGTGTAAACAGGCAATGTTACTATTATAATAACGGTTACAACTGGGTTGCAACCACATATTTACCTGGCGCTTACCGCGGTTATGACTGGAGGAACATGCGCCGCTATGAAGTAAGGGCTTCACGACCTTACCTGCACAATGACTTTTATAGGGCCAGGTACAACGGCCACGAAATGAGAGAATGGAACCGCCCTGTTTACGATCGTCGTTATGAGAATTATCCACAGGAACGTCGTTTTGATAACGAACAACGTGGTGAGCGCTTTGAACACCGGGAACATGGCGAAAGACACCATGATCGCGACGACGACTAAGAGAACAAACAACTCCTAATATATACTATGAAAAGGCTGCCGTAAGGCGGCCTTTTTTTGTGCAGATATCCTGCCTGAAAGGCGATTTTAACATTGTTGTTACATGAAAATATATTATATTGTTTTTTATGTTAATAGACATATTTTAGAAATTAAATTTTGTTTTAACGTTATTTATAAGAATTATATATTGAAACTTAGCCATAATAAAATATAATAGCAAATAAGCATTAAACTATCGTACTCCGTATAGTGTCATAGAGGTATATAATTTAAAAAAATGAAAAAGTTAACAATATTATCAGCAATAGCATTAAGCGGTTTAATTTATTCAACTGCCGATGCGCAAATCGGAATACGTTTAGGTTTACATTTTGGTACCCCGGTTTATACCCGCCAGCGGGTTGTAGTGCAGGAGCCGGTTTACAATGAACCAGCTGCGGATGTTTATAACAGTGGTGATGATTACTACTATTTACCGGACGTTGATGCTTATTACAGCGTTAGCGAACAATGCTACTACTACAATGATGGCGATAGCTGGATATCCGCAGCTTATTTACCAGGCGTTTACCGCGATTACGATTGGAGAAGCGAACGCAGGTACGAAGTTAGGGCGCCACGTCCGTATATGCACGATGATGTTTACCGGTCAAGATATAATGGACACGCAGTTGCGGAGTTTCGTAACCAGAACGCCAGGTTTAACGGTGGCGGCTATGCAAACGCAGATCGCGCAGCTAATTATGGCAGAAACAACGGCCAGCATTTTGATAACAACAGGGCACAAGGCGGCTACAGCCAGCCGATGGACCAAAACAGGGGTCAGCGATTTGACAAAGGACAAGGCGGATACAGCCAGCCTGTACAACAAGACAGGGGGCAACGTTTTGACAGAAGCCAGGGCGGTTTCAGCCAGCCTGTACAACAAAACAGGGGACAGGGCAGCTACCAACAGTCAGCTCAACCCAACAGAGGGCAAGGCGGTTATCAGCAAGCTCAGCCAGGCCGTGGCCAGGGATGGAATAACCAACCCTCAAACCAAAACAGGGGCCAGGATAGCGGCAACCACAATGGCGGCGGTCAGCACTTTACTCAAAATAACCCGCAAGGCGGGGCGGCCAATCACAGGATGGCCAGGTTCTAAGCTCCCAATTAAATCTACATATATAATGAAAGAGGCTGCCGTAAGGCGGCCTTTTTTTTGTTCGTTGAACAGGAAGGCATTTACTCCGGATAATGGCATGTTTAAACAAAGAGAGGCGCAAGTAGCGCCTCTCTTTAATATTTTATTGATGAAGAAGTTTACACCGAAAAACTTTCCCCGCAGCCACAGGTGCGGCTTGCATTGGGGTTATGAAAGTTAAAACCTTTGCCGTTTAAGCCATCCGAAAAATCGAGCTCGGTACCGGCCAGGTAAAGGAACGACTTCATGTCCAAAGCCATGCGTACGCCTTTATCTTCAAAAAACTGGTCGCCTTTTTTTATTTCGTTGTCAAAATCCAGGTTATATGATAAGCCGGAGCACCCACCACCCTGAACAGACACACGCAGGAAGTACGAGGCATCGAGGCCCGAATCCTGCATAAGGTGTTCTATCTTGCTTTTTGCTTTATCCGTAACGGTAACCATTGTTTTAGTATTAGTAGCGAGTATCAAGTAGCAAGTACGAAACAATACTTGTAAATGATATCTGCTGCTTTAAAGTAATTGCATGAGTAGTCTGGCGTATCCTGATATTGAAAAATCTTGATACTTGATACTAGCTACTTGATACTACTTAGTGATGCACTTTTTCGCTTTCGATCGGCGCCATGCCATTCTTTACGCGGTAATCATTAATGGCGGCCTTAATGGCATCTTCTGCCAGTACCGAACAGTGTATCTTAACCGGCGGAAGTGCTAATTCTTCCACGATGTCCATATTATCAATTTTCATAGCATCATCGATGCTTTTGCCTTTTAGCCATTCGGTAGCTAATGAAGACGATGCGATAGCCGAGCCGCAGCCAAATGTTTTGAACTTGGCATCGGTGATCATGTTGTTATCATCCACCTGTATCTGCAGACGCATAACGTCGCCGCATTCAGGAGCGCCAACCAAACCGGTACCTACTTTATGGTTACTTTTATCCAAAGTACCCACATTGCGGGGGTTGGTATAGTGATCGATTACTTTATCTGAATAAGCCATATCTTTATAATTAGTGAATTAGTGATCTATTGAATTAGTGATTTTAAATCAACTTTATTTAAATTAAATCCGATTCCGATAGCTTCGGGAGGTAATTCCGAAATCCGAAATCAATTAATGTTCCGCCCACTCGATCTTATCCAGATCTATGCCTTCTTTAAACATTTCCCATAGCGGCGAAAGTTCGCGAAGGTGCAGGACAGATTTTTTTGTTACTTCTATTGCGTAATCCACTTCTTCCTCAGTCGTAAACCGGCCTAAGCCGAAGCGGATAGATGAATGCGCCAGGTCGTCGGATAAGCCGAGGCTTTTCAACACATACGACGGCTCCAAAGAAGCCGAAGTACAGGCCGAGCCTGACGATACCGCCAGGTCCTTCATCGCCATCATCAATCCCTCGCCTTCAACGTATTTAAATGAAATGTTGGCTACATGCGGCAAACGATGTTCGGTATTCCCGTTCACATAGCTTTCTTCCAGTTCCAGCAGCGAAGTTTGCAGTTTATCGCGTAAAGCGGATAAGCGTTTTGCTTCGCTTTCCATTTCTAGCCCGCATAATTCACAGGCTTTGCCTAAACCAACAATGCCCGGTACGTTTAATGTGCCAGAACGCATGCCGCGCTCGTGGCCACCACCGTCAATTTGTGCAGTAACTTTAACCCTTGGACCTTTGCGGCGAACGTATAATGCGCCCACGCCTTTAGGCCCGTATATTTTATGTGCCGATAAAGCCAATAGATCAATACCGTCTTTATTCACATCAACAGGTATTTTGCCGACAGCCTGGGTAGCATCTGTCATAAACAGCGCGCCATATTTATGTGCTATAGCAGCAATTTCTTTTATAGGCTGTATAACACCGATCTCGTTGTTGCCGTACATCACCGAAACCAAAATCGTTTCGCTGGTCATGCTTTTTTCAAGCAGGTCAAGGTCAAGCATGCCGTCTTCTTTAACCGGGAGATAAGTAACTGTTCCACCTAGTTTTTCAACGTGCTTACAAGCGTCAAGCACAGCCTTGTGCTCGGTAACCGTGGTGATGATATGGTTGCCTTTTTCCTTGTACATTTCAAATACACCCTTTATCGCCAGGTTATCTGATTCTGTTGCGCCTGAAGTAAAAATGATCTCCTTGTCGCTGGCGCCGATCAATTTGGCCACCTGCTCACGTGCGTAGTCAACGCCTTCTTCGGCAACCCATCCAAAGGGGTGGTTGCGGCTGGCGGCGTTACCGAATTTTGTAGTAAAATAAGGTATCATAGCATCCAGCACACGCGGATCCATGGGGGTTGTAGCGTTATTATCTAAATAAATAGGCAGATTCATATCTAAAAAAATTGACACGACAAAGATACGTAAACTTTTTATTTAAAATCATTCAAAATAAGGGGAATTAATTACAAACCAGCATTAATTTACAATATTTGGACATGAATAAGATAGAACATATCGGCATCGCGGTACACGACCTCAAATCTGCCGGTATAACCTATGAAAAACTACTAAACATGCCAGTTTATAAAACCGAAGAAGTTGCTTCTGAAGGTGTTAAAACAGCTTTTTTACAAGCCGGCCCAAATAAAATTGAACTGCTGGAAGCCCTGTCTGACGATAGCCCGGTAGCCAAATTTCTGGCAAAAAAAGGCGAGGGCATACATCACATTGCATTTGAAGTGACAGATATAAAAGCCGAAATGCAACGGTTAAAAAACGAAGGATTTATATTGTTAAACGATGAGCCAAAATTAGGGGCTGATAATAAGCTGGTTTGTTTTGTGCATCCGAAAAGTGCGAATGGGGTGCTGGTGGAACTGTGCCAGTCTATCAGTTAGCAGTTTTAAGTTGGCAGTTTGCAGTGCGGGACAGAGTCCAAATAAATGTATTTCGCGTTAGTGATAGAAGTGGATACCGGCCTGCGCGAAAGGCCTGCAGGCGTATGAACGGATAGCACGGGCCGCAGGCAACGCCCAAATTCGAATAAACGCGCTCCGTTGACTCACCCGAACATCGCTTCGCTCGTTCACCCTCTCTTTCGCAAGCGATAAAGAGGGTAAGTCCAATCAACCAATCTTTTCCATACAAATTAAGTTATTTCAATCGAAACGACGGTTGCAGCTTCTTTCGGACTTTCTGGACTTTCGGACTAATCAGAAACATCCGATCACTAATTTCAAAAACCACTTTTTAATTTTGAATTTTTAATTATCTTTGCACCTCTTTTATAAGAAACGAATACAATGAAAAAAGATCTGCATCCTTCAAATTATAGATTAGTTGTTTTTAAAGATATGTCAAACGACTATGCTTTTATGACTAAATCATGCATTGACTCACGTGAAACTGTTAAGTGGGAAGATGGTAACGAATATCCGTTGATTAAATTGGAAATTTCGCATACTTCGCACCCTTTTTATACCGGAAAAATGAAATTGGTTGACACAGCCGGCCGTATCGATAAGTTCCGTACGCGTTACAACAAGAAGTAATTCACTTGTTCCGATAAAATATTTACAGGTCTCCCGGTACATCCGGGGGACTTTTTTTATTTTTGCACCATGGCAATTATCCTTTTTGACGATAACGCGCATCAAACCCTTCTGCCTTTAACCTTCACCCGCCCGGTTGCCGATCTGCGAATCGGTATTTTAACCATAGCCGAAAAATGGGGCAAATATCTCGATCTCGGTTTTTCCTGGCATACGCAATCCTGGCTGCAGGGTAAGTTCCAGATAGAGATTGAGGATAGGAATTTATTTATAAACGGGGCGTTTTGCCCGGACGAGGCGTTGATGGAAGCCATTAAGCCATTGCATGGTAATGTTGCGCTGATGTATGGCGACCGTCTGGTAGCGGTAAAATTAAACGAAACCGACGCCATCAGTTTTGATCCCAACGAAAGATTTGAACAAACGGTTACCCTGAAGCATACGCCCGTTGTTATTACGCATCCCGAGGATATTTTCAGGAACAACGATACCGAGCTACGAAAGGATTTTAAGCTGCTTACGGCTGGCCGCAAAAGCGCAACATTAAGCCCGACAAATACCATTATCGGAAATGATTTTTTCGCCGAAGAGGGCGCTATTGCCGATTGCGCGACATTTAATACCACTAACGGGCCTATTTACCTGGCCGCTAACACCGAAGTTTGGGAAGGAACGCATATCCGTGGCGCATTTGCTATCTGCGAATATTCGCAGGTTAAAATGGGGTCGAAAATATATGGGGCAACTACTGTTGGCCCGTATTGCAGGGTGGGTGGCGAGCTGAATAACGCGGTGATATGGGGCTATTCATCAAAAGGCCATGAGGGTTACCTGGGCAATGCCGTGGTTGGCGAATGGTGCAATTTGGGCGCCGATACCAATAACTCGAACCTTAAAAACAACTACGACGAGGTGAAATTATGGGACTATACCAGTCAGCGTTTCCGGAAAACCGGCCTGCAATTTTGCGGTTTGATTATGGCCGACCATGCCAAATGTGCTATAAATACGATGTTTAATACCGGTACAGTGGTTGGCGTTAGCGCGAATGTTTTTGGGGCAGGGTTTCCGCGCAACTTTGTGCCCGATTTTAGCTGGGGCGGGGCGCAGGGATATGAAGTATATTCGATCAAAAAAATGTTTGAAACAGCCCAGAAAGTTTTTGCCCGCCGCGACCACCGTAAATTTGACGAGAACGAGCAAAATATATTGAAGACAGTTTTTGAATTAACGGAGGAACACAGGAGGTTTTGAGATTAATTAATGAATTATTTGTAAAAGTAGTTTAATAACTAGTTGATAATACTTTTAAAATGACTTCGCCAGAATCAGGGATAACGAAGTTATATAGATAAATCCCACATCAAATTTTGACCATGCACTTAATTCACTAAAACAATAATTCAATAATTATAACCCCATGCGAAAAAAAATCGTTGCTGGAAACTGGAAAATGAACCTCGACTATAACGAAGGTTTAAGCTTATTTTCCGAGATAATCAATATGATCAAAGATGAAGTAACCGGCAAGCAGGAAGCTATAGTTTGCAGTCCGTTTATTCATCTGCACAGCCTGGCGCAATTGGCAAAAGGATATAATAAAATATCGCTGGGTGCACAAAATGCCCACCAGGCCGAATCCGGCGCTTATACCGGCGAGATATCCGCGAAAATGATCCGGTCAGTTGGGGTTGCCTATGTTATTTTGGGACATTCCGAGCGCCGCCAGTATTTTGGTGAAACCAATGAGCTGCTTGCCAAAAAAACCGATACCGCTTTAAAAAATGAATTGAAGCCTATTTTTTGCATCGGTGAAACTTTGCAGGAACGAGAGGCCAATAAGCATTTCGATGTGATCAAAAGCCAGATGGCGGAAGGTGTTTTTCACCTTGACGCGGCACAATTCGGTAAGCTTGTTATTGCTTATGAGCCGGTTTGGGCTATCGGAACCGGCGTAACTGCCTCATCAGCGCAAGCGCAGGAGATACATGCTTTTATCCGCAAGGAGATCGCGGCGAAATATAGCCAGCAGGTTGCCGATGATACGACGATATTATATGGCGGCAGCTGCAACCCTACAAACGCACCCGAACTGTTTGCACAGCCGGATATCGATGGCGGCCTCATTGGTGGTGCTTCGCTTAAATCGCGCGACTTTGTGGATATTTTAAAGGTGTTTAATTGATTGGAGAGGTTGGAGGTTAGAGATTGGAGATTAGGGTTTCCGCTTTGTAGATGAAACTTATCTGTAAGTTCGTGGTTTCCTTATTCTAAACCAATCTCTAACCTCCAATCTCCCATCCTTCCAACAATGAAAAAACTGCTTAAAATAATATTACCACCGCTCACAGGCTTCGTAGTATTTGCGGCATTGATAAAATTTGGACCGTTGGCCAGGCACATTGGCGGCTTGCCCGATATTGGCAATGAGACCCTTTACGGATTGATGGACTACTTCAAAATTTTTACCCCCCTATTATTCCTGACGGCTTTACTCACGCAGCTGTTGATCATCATACCGCTGTGGCGGAAGATTTTAAGCAGGTCGCATAGGCTATTGAATGTTTTGATTTTTGTATGCATTGTGACAACTACATTGTCAGCCGGAATTAGCTACCTGATATGGGATAAATCGACTGGGGCAGGTCATTTACTTTCTATTTTTTTATTTATGGCCGGGGTACAGGCTTTTTACTGGTTCATAAATTTCGGTGTGTTGTATTTGATCGATAAAAGAGAGTTTGAAACCCCAGCAGCAGAATCAAACATTTAGGCATCCAAGCATTTAACGTTCACGTCAGTTCCATGAATTACTACGAATTACTTTTCAGGACCATTCCGACCGAAGATTACCAGGAAGACCTGCTGATCAATGCCCTGGGCGAGATCGGCTTTGATACTTTTGAACAACTGGACTTTGGTTTTAAGGCCTATATACCTGTTGATGATTTTGATCAGGCACAGTTGGATGAAACCTTATCACTTTATCGCGAGCTATTCTCTTTTAGTTACGAGATTGTGCTTGTGCCGCACAAAAACTGGAACGAGATATGGGAAAGCAATTTTGAGCCGATTGCAATTGGCGATAAGACTTTTGTAAGAGCAACTTTTCATGCGCCGAAGCCTGAGTTTGAATATGAGATTGTAATTGACCCGAAAATGGCTTTCGGTACCGGCCATCACCAAACTACGGCGATGATGCTGGAGCTGATGCTCGAAAGTGATTTCGCTAATAAAAATGTGCTGGATATGGGTTGCGGCACCGGCATACTGGCCATTATGGCCTCAAAGCTGGGCGGCGCAAAAATTACCGCTATTGATAACGACCCGGTTTGCTATGACAGCACAATCGAAAATGCCCGGCTAAATCACGTATCAAATATCAAGGTTTTGTGCGGATCAAAAGAGACGATACCCGGCGAGAAATTTGACATTATTTTGGCCAATATAAACCGGAATATTTTGCTTGACCAGGTGCAACGCTATAGCGAAGCGCTAAAACTCGGAGGTGAAATTTTTTTTAGTGGATTTTATGAGCCCGATCTGGAACTTATTACCGCCGAGTCCCGTATACGGGGCTTAACGTATAAAAATCATAAAAAAAACAAGGATTGGGTTGCTTCGAAGTTTATCAAGTTGAATTGAAATGCCATTTTTAGGAGGCCAATGTTAAAATTTGCTAATTGTTACGGGCTAAAATGTTCGTTAAACTTCCTAAATTCGAGTGTTACAAACTTAACTGAACTTTAAAAAAAATATTTTTCAAAATTGTTGATAATTAGATAGATATTAAATAATATTGTAAGATATTTAACTTTCGAGAAACCTATATCCTTAAAAGACTAACATGAAATCACTAGGAAAAAAAATCAGGTTATTACGCCACCAGAAAAACTGGAGCCAGGAAGATGTCGCAAAAAGATTGGACATTTCTATTCCCGCATTTTCAAAAATTGAAACCAGCATTACCGATATCAACTTGTCGAGGCTTGAGCAAATTGCTACACTGTTCGAAATGTCTGTGGTGCAATTACTTACCTTTTCTGATAGCGAGCAAGACCAAAAGGTCGCGGGCGAAATGGATGTGTTGAATAAGAAGCTGATGGAGCGCGAAACGGAAGTTATTGGCCTGCAAAAGAAGGTGATTGAGTTATTTGAAGAACTAAGGCATAGTAAAGCGACTGCGTAATAATGCGGTCAAAGCTGGTTTCACTAAATTCTTTTTAGTTATAGAAATTCCGACCCGGTCTTAAACTTCAGTTAATATGTTCTCATTTCGGCCCTGTCCGGTGTCGTTGAAAATGTAACGCATTGTTAAATGCTTTTTCCCGAATATAGCACCCATGGCGTGGTGCATGGCCATCATTTTTTCATTGAAATCGCCTACCCACGATAGCTCAAGTTCGGTATATTGGTTCAAAGGCAACACGTATTCACCCAAAGTAATGAACAATCCCGATTCGAGGCCGTGATTTTGATATTTTTGTTTAGTCCCCATAACTATTGCCCGCATCCTTGAAACGCCCTTCCATCTTTTGTATAAAAATTTAAGCTTGCCTATAAGGTTAAGCTTACCGTTTAATGGTTTAATCATCGGGTTGGCATCCGGTAAAACGATCAAAAATGAGACAGGCTCGCCATTAATATAGGCAAACCATATCAGGTTTTCGTCCATTAGCGGCTTCATTTTTTTGAAACTTTCTGATATAGTGGCATGGGTTATCGGAACAAAATTTTCGAAATTTTCCCAGGCGTCATTATATATTTCCATAAAATCGGCCGCGAATTTTTCAATTTCCTTCGCTTTCAGATGCTTGAATTCATATCCCGGCTTTTGCATTACCCACTTGGCGATCTTACGGAATCTTTCGGGAAAAGGCTGAAGTATATCTAAATGGTTGGTGATTTGCGCATAAAGCGTTTTAAAGCCATAATGCGCAAAAAGTGTTTGGTAATAAGGATGATTATAGTTCATGCCGTACGATGGCGCTGTAAAACCTTCAACCAGTAGCCCCCAGAAATTATCGTTCTCACCGAAATTAATAGGGCCGTCCATGGCCTGCATACTCCGCTCGTCCAGCCATTTTTTTGCGGCATCGAATAAAAGAAAAGCGGCGGTCTCATTATCGATACATTCAAAAAAACCTATACCACCGGTAGGCTGCTCGTAATTGTAAGCTTTTTTGTCGTTGATGAAAGCCGCGAGACGCCCGATTGGTTGTCCATTTTCGCCGGTCAGTATCCACCTGGTGCATTGGCCGTGCTGGTGAAAGCTGTTTTTGGCGGGGTCAAAAATCGCTTCAATGTCGTTATCTAACGGGCAAACCCATGTTTTATCATTTTTATAAATGATACGTGCCACGTCTAAAAATGTTTTTTTTGTGGCTTTATCCTTTACTTCGGTTATGGTCATAAGTAGATTGGCATGTGACAGGTTCCATAAAAAAAGCATCCAGACGCATAATGTCTGAATGCTTTACAATGCAGATAAATATATATTAATCAATAATCGTCTTCTTCGTCGTAATCAAAGTTTTCGTACCCAAGATCATCTAACGGGCCATCATAGTCATCATCGTCATCATCAAGTACTTTTCCCTTAACTTTCTGATCAAGCATACTATCATCATCATCATCATCCTCATCCTCGCCCGTGTTTTGAGAATCGATTTTCTTGTTTACAGGTTTTTTTGGAGCTCCCATTGCCTTGAATTTTAGAGTAAAACTTTTTTCAATAATAACTAAATGCCCTTAATTCCAAATGATCTTTTTTTCAGACACACTAAATTGTATTTCTAAGTAAAAATAATCAAATCATTTTCATTAAAAATAAGATTTTCGAATTTTATTTTTATTTATTCGGCCTGTTCGCCAATGGATGCAGTGTTATCGCTAAACTCTTTTATTTGTGGTAGTTCATTGATGCTGTTGATCCCAAAATAATCCATGAACATGCCGCTGGTGCCATAAAGTATGGGCTTTCCGATGGCTTCGGATTTTCCTATTATCGAAATCAATTCTTTTTCGAGAAGTTTTTGGATTGAATAATCGCAGTTTACACCACGTATTTGCTCAATATCCGGCTTGGTAACGGGCTGTTTATAGGCAATGATGGCCAGCGTTTCGAGCGCTGCCTGGCTCAGCTTCTTTTTCGCACGCTGGGCCTGCAGCAAGCTTATCACCGGGTGGTAATCTTTCTTTGTCAAAAATTGGTAGCCGTTGTTCACATTTATAACGCCAATGGCAAACTGCTTATCCTGGTACTTTTTGGTGATATTGGTAATATGTCGGTTAATTTCAGTTTCCGTAAAATCCTGCTCAAAGGCCGCCTGGAGGCAATAGATGATTTCCTCCGTCCGGATGCTCTGCTCCGAAACAAATATGAGGGCCTCTATATATTGTTCTATGTCTTCCATGTGAGTCAGTAAAGTCAGTAAAGTCAGTAAAGTCCGAAAGTCCGAAAGTCCGAAAGTCCGAAAGTCCGAAAGTCCGAAAGTCCGAAAGTCCGAAAGTCCGAAAGTCCGAAAGTCCGAAAGTC
>JAQBOH010000172.1 GCA_028288125.1 Mucilaginibacter sp. | reverse complement strand
CTCACAAAATAATAATTGGGTTTCTCTACATACCCTTTTAGCTCTGAGGTTAGTAAAAGATACGAAAGCATGGTATTCCCCACGCTCTCGTCAACCGGTATCTTGCTTTCATCAACCACCGAAACCGAGAATGAGCCGTTTACTGCATTGCCCTCCTTATTTTTGGCGTTAAGGTTTAACTGTACATTTTCGCGTTTGGTATAAGTTGTTTTGTTGGTGGCGAGCGAAAGGTTTAGTTGATCGTGATTTTGGATAAATACCATCCGTTCGTTTAAAGGCTCGCCCGTTTGCGACAGGAGCATTACCTGCAGGATTCCCGTCCTGAAATTGCTGGCCGGCAAATCAACGCCAAGTATCGCGTTGTCGAGCTTTGTTTTGATCGTTCGCACAACGCCTGAACCGTAAATAACCATGTTCAAATCCTTATTCAAGTTTTCTTTGTAATAGGCCCGGTTTGCGTTGATCTCAATAGATACTTTGGCCGGGTCATTCGTGTTTACCGAAAGTGTTATTCCTTTAGCTTCTACGCCGGGCAAATCAACGGCACTTTGCGAACCATCAGCAAAGGTTATCCTGGCTTTATAGGTCCTGCCTTCCTCCGGGATAATATCAAATACGCCCATGCCCAGGTGCGTTGACGTAATTCTTGCTACCTCTTTATTCGTATTGTCTAAAATAACCCCTTTAACATTTATACCGAGCCCGTCCGGGCCCACTGCCTTAAATGCTACTTTTGAATGAATATCTGTCACCAGGTTCCCGCCCTCCGGGAAAAACTGCAGGCTGGGCCGGTTACCCGGCTTTACAGCTTCGGTTACCCGGTCTACATTATTTATCGAGCTAACGGAAATATACTGGTCAAAAAAGTAGGGATGTTCTGTATTGCGCATCCATTCGGTATAGGTCCTGATTCGGTAGCTGCCTCTTTGCAGTGTATCAGGCAGGGTAAAATCGCCCCAAGCCGCCCCATTATTTAACCCCAGACTTATCGATTGCATTAGAATGTCATTTTTGTTGATCAGGTCAACATGCAGTATTCCACTGATATTGGTAGGTTCGTGGCGCTCGCCTTTGGTGACATACGCCTTAAAGTAAACCACATCTCCGGCTACATAATATGGATAAGGCCTGTCAAAATGCAGGTATGCTTTTTCCGTAATATGATCAACTATTAATGCCTTCAATTTCGAAACCGCATTTTTCAATACGGTGCTGTCGGTTTGGCAAAACGCAATATTTTGTAACGATATTACAAACATAGCTGTTGCAAAAAAGATCCTTTTCATAATGGCTGGCATTAATGTTAGTTTTAATAGATGGCTTATTAACTATATTGACGAAACCGGGATGTACGCTAATATTTAATTGGTATTTTAAAAGTACTCATCTTTTATAAAAAGAAAGAATATATAAGAAAATATATTAACCGGTTCAAAGGCAGGGGCTTAGCCTTTATGGGCAGGGAGTATTTAGAAACGGAAAAAAAACGCGGTGCAGGATTTATAAAACAACAAAGGGAACTAAAGTTCCCCTTGAATATACTAGTTTTTTATCTTAATAATACAATAGCTCGTCGCTATACGCTTTAACTATTTTGCCACGTACATTACTTCCTTAACCGCTTTAATTACTCTTTCGGGATTTGGAAGATATTCCTGTATCAGCGTTGGCGCGTAAGGTAAAGGCACATCGCCGCCCATAATACGCAGCACCGGGGCGTCCAAGTAATCAAACGCGTCCTTTTGCACTTTAAAGGCAACTTCGGTTGCTATGGAGCCTAACGGCCAGCTTTCTTCAATGATTACCAGGCGGTTTGTTTTTTTAACGGAATTGATCACGGTTTCATAATCGATAGGGCGTACGGTGCGCAGATCAATGACTTCGGCATGAATACCTTCTTTTTCAAGTTCAGCGGCAGCGGCATTTACCACTTTCATGATCTTCCCAAAACCAACAAGGGTAACATCAGTTCCTTCTTTGGTTACTTTTGCCTTACCGAGTTCAATATAATAGGTTTCCTCTGGTACCTCTCCTTTATCGCCATACATCAATTCCGATTCCATAAAAATAACCGGATCGGGGTCAATAATAGCCGATTTTAACAAACCTTTGGCATCCGCCGGATTTGAAGGCACAACCACCTTTAAGCCGGGGCAGTTGGCATACCAGCTCTCGAAACATTGGCTATGCTGCGAGCTTAGCATGCCCGCGTTACCTGTAGGGCCTCGAAAAACGATAGGAACAGAGAACTGGCCGCCGCTCATCGACATGATCTTAGCCGCGCCATTGATGATCTGGTCGATAGCAACCAGCGAGAAATTAAAAGTCATGAATTCGACGATCGGGCGCAAGCCATTCATTGCCGAGCCGATGCCAATACCGGCAAAACCCTCTTCGGAGATAGGCGTATCTATTACACGTTTTGCGCCAAATTCATCCAGCATGCCCTGGCTAACCTTGTAAGCGCCATTGTATTCGGCAACTTCTTCACCCATCAGGTATATATTTTCGTCCTTGCGCATTTCTTCCTGCATTGCTTCCCGAAGCGCTTCCCTGAACTGTATTTCTCTCATCGTTATTGTAATATGATGTTTTTTGCGAACGCAAATATAATCACTAATGTGTGATTTGCAATCCGTACCGCTGATTTGACTGATTATGAGATTCTGCTGATTCTGACTATGCAAACTGCCCACTGCAAACTGTTTACTTTTTCCGCTCCCCCTTCATCTTCGAAGCGATCAGCAAAGCCTTATAAGCATTTACAATGCCGCCCGTTTTGCTTAGGGTAGTAAAATCAACTTTTTCTGTTTTGCTACCCGGTTTTATAACCATAGTGCCGGTTAACGGCGCGGCTGATTCTAAAATAGCTTGTTTTAACTGCCTCGCGCTTAGTTCAGGATAATATTCGAGGCATAGCGCGGCAATGCCTGTAACAATAGGGGCCGAAAAACTGGTGCCGTCGGCGGTATTGAACTCCGCATCCATGTCAAGTGACGTTACTTTAACCCCAGGCGCGAAAACATCGACATGTATTTTGCCGTAGTTGGTAAAGGTTGCCGCCAGCGTGGTATCCAGTTTAGGGCCTGATGAGCCAACATTGATCACATTGTCGGTAGAGGAGCCGTCTAAATAAGTGCTGTTTGGAAATTCAGGTTTTACATCTATATCCTGGTTATTATTGCCCGAAGCCATCACCAGCAGCACATCATGTGCGGCGGCGTATTTAAACGCCTCATCCACCCATTCCTTATGGGGAGATATTTTTTTACCAAAACTCATGTTGACGATTTTTGCACCGTTATCTACCGCGTAATGTATCGCGCTGGCAACGTCTTTATCATACTCATCGCCATTCGGCACCGCTTTGACCGACATGATCCGTACATTATCCGCCACGCCGTTGATTCCGTAACCATTGTTACGTACCGCGCCGATCAATCCGGCTACGCCTGTCCCGTGCGAAGCGTCAGCGGCTTTTAATATATTGTTGCCGTAGGGTTTGGTATCCCTGATATCGGGGTCATCGCCAACAATACGCGCGCGTGCGTCCAGGTCGGGGTTCACCGTATTGTTTTGCTTGGCATAATATTCTGTCAGGTCTTTAAGTACCTTGGCATTGGTGGTGTTGTCGCCAATTTGCGTAAAAACCGATTGCCAGATTGTTTTGCTCTGGGTTATGGTATCATTCTGTGTCTGTATCCGGTCAAGGTCTGCTTTGGTAAATGTTTGGTCCGACTGTAACTTGAGTTCTCTTTTTATATAATAATTCGTAGCCGTAAGCACATTTACTTCCAGAGTAAGGTCCTTTATTTCATTATGCGCTTTGGTTATTGTCGAATCATACGTGGTTTTAACACTCTGCCAGTAAACATATTCCTTTTCCATGCCCGGCGGCGCCGTGTTTACACCGGCATATTTACTTTTAAGCTTAAAATATTGTCTTACCTCTTCCGTGGTTTCGGTATAATCCACCTTGCCGCCTTTGCCGCCCAAAAAATCCCAGCCATGTACATCGTCAGCGTAACCGTTATGGTCATCATCGATCCCGTTTCCGGGTATCTCTTTCGGGTTTTTCCATAATATGCTAACCAAATCTTTTTGCAAAGTGTCAATCCCACTGTCAATCGTGGTAACAATTACTGTCTTGCTTTTCTTACCCTTCAAAAACTGGTACGCTTGCTTAAGGCTTATACCGTAAAAACCGTCTGTTTTCAGATCCATTTCATGCCAGTTCCTTGGCGGATCAGGCGCTGTTATTGGCATTCCCTGCCCCGAAACATGCATGCTGAACAGCAGCGCCCAGCATAGGAAAGAAGTTAAAGTGCAATTGCGTAGGTTGTACATTTATATTAGTTGAAGAGGTGGAGTGGTTTATCGGGCGGGTGGTTGTTTAACGATTCGCGATTTCTGTCGCTCAAACTTAATCAACCTATTTAACCCAATTAATCCTTCACCAAAATTTTACAAATCAAATTTTATCCCTTGTGCCAAAGGCAGCGTTTTTGAATAATTAATGGTATTGGTTTGCCGCCTCATATAAACCTTCCACGCGTCGGAGCCCGACTCACGGCCTCCGCCTGTATCTTTTTCCCCGCCAAACGCCCCGCCTATTTCCGCACCCGATGTGCCTATGTTTACACCTGCTATTCCGCAGTCAGAACCGGCAGAAGACAAAAATTGTTCTGCCTCGCGTAAATTTCCAGTCATGATGCTTGATGATAATCCCTGCGGCACGCCGTTTTGTAACACGATAGCCTCATCCAGCGTTTTATATTTAACCAGGTACAGTATGGGCGCAAACGTTTCGTGCTGTACTATATTATAATGGTTTTCCACCTCGGCCACGCAAGGTTTTACATAACATCCCGAGGCATACTTTTCGCCTTCCAGCTTGCCGCCGTCTACCACAAACTTACCGCCTTCAGCTTTACATTTCTCTATCGAATCCAAATATAGGTTTACCGCGTCATGATCGATCAGCGGGCCCATGTGGTTGTTTTCATCAAGCGGGTCGCCAATCCTGATCTGGCCGTAGGCGCTTACCAGTTTTTGTTTAAATTGTTCGTAAACACTTTCGTGGATAATAAGCCTGCGGGTACTGGTACAGCGCTGCCCTGCCGTGCCCACCGCGCCAAACAAGGCGCCGACAAGTGCCATATCGAGGTCGGCGTTTTCGGTTATAATGATAGCGTTATTGCCGCCAAGCTCGAGGAGGCTTTTACCCAGCCGGGCCGCGACGGCTGTGCCTACCGCTTTACCCATCCGGGTTGAGCCGGTTGCCGATACCAGGGGAATACGTGTATCATTGGCCATCATTTCGCCGATATCCCTGCCGCCGATAACAAGACAGGATACCCCTTCATCAATATTGTGTTTCTTGAAAATCTCCTGCACGATGTGCTGGCAGGCAATGGCTGTTAACGGTGTTTTTTCGGAGGGCTTCCATACGCAAACGTCGCCGCACACCCAGGCCAGCATAGCGTTCCAGCTCCAGACAGCCACGGGAAAGTTAAATGCCGATATGATCCCGACAATGCCCATCGGATGATATTGCTCGTACATACGGTGCTGCGGCCGCTCGGATTGCATGGTTAAACCATATAATTGCCGGCTTAAGCCGACAGCGAAGTCGGCTATATCGATCATTTCCTGCACTTCGCCCAAACCTTCCTGCAGGCTTTTACCCATTTCGTATGACACCAGCCGGCCAAGGTATTCTTTCTTCACGCGCAATGCATCGCCAATTTCACGGACGATCTCGCCACGTTTTGGTGATGGGATCTGTCGCCAGGCCGGAAACGCTTTCGCCGCTTGCTCAACCGCGCGGTTATAGTCGCCGGCTACAGCCATTTTTACCGCCGCTATTTTTTTGCCGTCAACCGGGGAATGGATGTTTTTTATCGTCGCGTTAGCGCTGCTTGCCCACAAATTACCTGTACTAAATGCATCATTTATGTCGTTTATATGTAAACGGTTAAGAATATCTGGAATATTTAGGCCCATAATAGTTACTTTTGTCAAAGGTAAAAATCTTTAAGGCAATTTGTTGTCAACCCGCCCTTGCCCTTAAAATGATTTGCATTAATTATCAGGACGTTGCAAATCATCGTGTTAACAATGTTTGAATGTTGATAACTTATTTGTATTATGGATGTTTATTACTTGTAATTTGAACTCAGTTAAGTTGAGTAAAGCGAGTTTACAGGCCTTAGCAGACTATATGTTCTGAAACAAAATTGAATGGAAGAAGAATTTGAATTTGGTTTTACCGAAGATCCAAAGTTTTCGGTGGAGCGGTACGAAGAGATGATCCGCAATCATGATCAGTACTTTTTTGATGCCCAGGCGTTTGAGAACATAATCGACTACTACATCGAGAAGAATGATCCGTCAAAGGCGCTTCAGGTAGCAGAATATGCCCGAAACCAGCACCCGTTTGCTGCTGTATTCCTTATTAAACAAGCCCAGCTTTTAGTTGTATCAAACCAGGTTCCCGAAGCATTTGCCGCTTTGGAGAAGGCTGCTATGCTTGAAGCCTCCGACCCGGACATATACCTCATCAGGGGTAATTTGTACGAAAGTATGGAACGCTATGCGGAGGCGCTTGAAAACTATGAGAAGGCGCTTGACCTGGCCGAAGAAACCGATGAAGTACTGCTGCATATCGCTTATGTGTACCAAAACATGGGCGACTATGATACAGCTATCACTTACCTGAAACTGTGCCTGAAACAAAACATGGAAAACCAGGACGCCCTTTATGAGCTGGCATTTTGTTACGATGTAATGGACAATCAGCAGGAAAGTGTTCAGTTTTACCAACAATACATCGATAATGAGCCCTATAGCTATGCCGCCTGGTACAATCTGGGCAACGCGTTCACTAAGCTTAGTTTATTTGAAAAAGCCATCGATGCCTACGACTATGCTATCTTAATAAAAGACAGCTTTGCCTCGGCTTATTTCAATAAGGGAAATGCCCTGGTTAACCTCGAAAAATACGCTGAGGCTATTGACGTTTACCGCCAAACTTTTGAGTACGAGCAGCCAAATGCCGATACGTATTGCGCCATAGGCGAATGTTACGAGAAGCTGGAGCAAATGGACGATGCGCGCGCTTTCTATAAAAAATCCGTAAAGATGGACCCAAAGCTGGCCGATGCATGGTTTGGGATAGGAGTAACGCTTGATTTTGAAGAACGTTATTTTGAGGCGCTGCATTTTTATAAAAAGGCGCTCGACCTTGATATTGCCAATGCCGATTACTGGTTTGCTATCGCCGACGCGGAATATAAACTGGGCCATCTTGAAGAGGCTGAACATGCTTATGAAAAGGTGGTTGAGCTTAACCCGATCGATGTAGACGCATGGCTGGATTACTCGTCCATTTTATATGAACAGCAGCGATTGGTTGACGCGATAGAGGTAATCTCGCAGGCAATAAAAAACAACCCGGAAGCGGCCGAGCTTTATTACCGCATGGTAGCTTATTTATTTGCCAAAGGTGATTATAACGAAGCGCTGAATTTTTTAGAACTGGCGCTAACATCCGACCCGGAAAAGCACTATATTCTGTTTGACTACCTGCCGCAGCTGCAGAAAAACAAGGTGATCGTCGATATCATAAACAGGTATACCAAGTAAATTACAGATGTGCGGATTTCAGCTGTGCAAGTAATTTGCCATTCGAATTTCGAGCTGAAATAGGCGCATTTGAAATCCGCACCCCTGTAATTGCACATCTGTAATTTGCGCATCCGTACATTTTTCCGACCTTTACGCGTTAGTACTTTTAGTTATAGTTTATAACCTGTTGGCATATTTATGAATTACGAGATCGATAACCTTCCCGAGCGTACAGCAAAACCACGCAACCATGGTATAACCATGGTAATGGACAAGGGACTAAGCTTAAGGCAGGCAGAAGATTTTGTCGAGGTTGCGGGCGCATATACCGATATGATAAAGCTGGGGTGGGCCACATCGTTTGTAACACCAAACCTGGAAGAAAAATTAGCCATTTACCGCGACGCCGGCATACCGGTATATTTTGGCGGAACGTTGTTCGAGGCACTTATTGTGCGGAATCAGTTCGACGAATATTGCCGGATACTGGACAAATACAAACTGCAATATGCCGAGGTATCCGATGGCTCGATTGAAATTGAGCATGAAGAAAAATGCGAATACATCCGTAAACTGAGCAAATTGGTAACGGTGATATCGGAGGTAGGCTCAAAGGATGTTCAAAAAATATTTGCGCCATATAAATGGATAAAGCTAATGCAGGCCGAAATTGAAGCCGGCTCGTGGAAGGTAATAGCCGAGGCCCGCGAAAGTGGCAATGTGGGCATCTACCGCGATTCGGGTGAAGTTAGGCAGGGGCTTGTTGATGAAATACTGACACAGATACCTGAAGAAACTATTATTTGGGAAGCCCCACAAAAGGCCCAGCAGGTTTGGTTTATAAAACTGGCTGGCGCCAATGTAAGTTTAGGCAATATTGCCCCCGCTGATGTGATTCCGCTTGAAACACTCCGTTTAGGGATTCGGAGTGATACGTTTGATCATTTTTTGAAGTAAGCTTTATTCTTATGGATTCGGTTCGCGGAGAGCCTTCTCTTTCCGATAATAAAAATATCCGCAACAATTTATCTGCTTTTCTTATTATATTACGGGTTGAAAGTAGGAGATCAAAAGTTTTCGTCTCACATCTCAATACTCAAATCTCATATCTAACGAAATGAAACACTACGGGCTTATCGGTTATCCGCTTACGCATTCTTTTTCAAAAGCCTATTTCACCGAAAAGTTTGAAAGGGAACATATTGAGGATACCATGTATGATTTTTTTCCGATTGAGCACATCAGCGAGTTGCCTAAACTATTACGATCAAACCCGGATATTTGCGGGCTTAATGTTACCATACCGCATAAAGTTAGCGTGCTTAAATACCTGGACTGGATTGAGCCTGACGCCAAAAACGCGGGCGCTGTAAATTGCATCCGGATCAGTGCCGAAAGTCCTGTTCTGGCAGCTTTCTCGGGCGAGGTCGGAATCAAGGGGCACGATTTCAGGCTCGAAGGCTTCAATACGGATATTTATGGATTCGAAATGTCTTTAAGGCCGTTGCTTAAAGATTACCATGACCAGGCGCTGATATTGGGCGACGGCGGGGCGGCAAAAGCGGTTAAATGCGTTTTAGAAAACCTGGGTATCAATTTCAGGCTGGTAACCCGCAAGCCAATTGGCGATAATTTATTATTTAAAGACCTGCAGCCGCATCATATCAAACAGCATTTGCTCATTATCAATACTACGCCGTTGGGTATGCATCCAAACATTGACGAATACCCGCCTATACCATACGAGGCGATAACCGACAGGCATTTGCTCTATGACATGATCTATAACCCGGAAAAAACAAAATTTTTAGAAAAGGGCGAAGC
Source organism: Mucilaginibacter sp. (assembly GCA_028288125.1). Taxonomy (GTDB): domain Bacteria; phylum Bacteroidota; class Bacteroidia; order Sphingobacteriales; family Sphingobacteriaceae; genus Mucilaginibacter. The sequence goes on along the minus strand of JAQBOH010000172.1, from coordinate 16,108 downwards.
GCGTGGCGCCACCATAAAAAACGGCTATGAAATGTTAGTTTTGCAGGCGGAAAAATCGTGGGAAATATGGACATCCAAACAAAAACATCCTTGAAAAAATTACTGGTATGGATTCCGGCGCTGCTGCTTTTTGCGTCATGCTCCGGCAATCATGATTATTCGCCAAAACCCAGGGGATTTTTCAGGATCGTTTTTCCGAAAAAGGAATATCAAACCTACCAGGCCGGCTGTCCTTTCACTTTTGCATATCCAAAATATGCGGTTATTGAACCGGATAGAGCGCCAAAAGCAAAGCCCTGCTGGCTCAACATGCAGTTTCCACAATTTAATGGCACCCTGCACTTGAGCTACGAGCATATCCTTTCGAAAAAGGAATTTAATGAACTCGTTGAAGACGCGCATAAATTAAGCTTTAAACACACGGTAAAGGCCTCATCCATCGATCAGGGAACCATCAGCTATCCCGACCGCAAAGTATATGGCGTTTATTATACGATCGAGGGTAATGCCGCCTCATCGGTGCAGTTTTACCTGACTGACAGCACGCGTAACTATATCAGGGGAGCACTTTATTTTAACACCGAACCGCGGCTCGATTCGATACAGCCCGTGCTTACGTTTGTAAAAAAAGACGTAGATGCGATGATAAAGAGCTTCAGGTGGAAGTGAGGAGGAGAAAGTCGGAGGGCGGATGTCAGAGAATGGATTGATAGATTAGCATAAATAAAAAGGGCAGCTGAATGATCAGCCGCCCTTTTTACCGGATTTATAAAAACTCGTTAATTTTGGTCCTGTTCGTCTGTGGGGAGGCCTACAATTTTATATGTTTTGTTATTATTGGTATCGACCAATTCCTGGTAGTAGATACCTTCGGGAGATACCCATAATTTTTGGCCGTTAACTTTTATCTTCCTGCAATCCTGCGGCAGCTGCAAAACAACATCGCCCATTTGCGGGCCCTGCTGCTGTACATCCTGCACCGAAGAATTGGTGTTCAATTCGCCGTCCTTACCAACAACCTGGTAAACAACGGTACCATCGTCTTTGGTATAAGGCTGGTAATAAACGCCGTTCAATTCATAATACTGTTGGCCATTGATAACAATTGATTGCGCTTTTTCAGGCAGCGTAGCCAATTCAGCGCCAATAGGCGGCTCAACCACGGTATATACGCTATTGTTATATTGATAAAACAGCCCGCCGCTATAAAAAAATTCATCATTGCCGAAATAAAACGGGTAATACCCGTAAGGCAAATAGGCGCATGTAAAACCAAGCTGTGGATAATAGTACGAATTGTAGTAACCGTGATAGTAATGATAATAGCCGTGGTTTCCCCAGTAACCGCCATAGCCGATTTGCGGCACGGTACGATAGCTGCTGCCGCCCGAAGTTGCGCCCCGTGCGCCAACCGCTAAACCGCCCGCAAGTGTATTTGCATTAACGCCCTGGCGCGGCGTAAAGCCAAAACTGCTGCGCGGCGACACACTCTGGCGGGGTGCATATCCATAATTTCCGCGTGCCACTATTCCCTGGCGGGTTACATAACCTTGCTGCTGAGTGGTTGTCCTTTGCGGGGCAACGCCAAACCCGGGCCTTGAAATACCTACATTGCCACCGCCCGAAGACCTGTTATAATTGGCGGAACTGCCGCCGCCGTTCGCCGGGCTGTTACTTACACTACCTCCGGTTGAAGATCTGTTTGAACCACTATTATTATTGGTTGACGGGCTGTAGCTTACGCCGCCACCGCCGGAAGAAACTGAGCCGCCACCACCGCCGCCGGATGGACGAACGCCACCCCCACCGCCGGTACTGCCGCGCTGAGCGCTGGATGGCAAAGCCAAAAACAAGCATAGCACTGTGCCGGATGCAGCATAGAGAAAATTTTTATATAACGTTTTCATGATGAAATTTTTAATGGTATTAGGTTTGAATTGCGGAAGGATTATATCGTTTTTGACTATTAATGTTATAAACGGTTTAATCCGCTGTAAATTATTTATTTATAATCAAAAAGCCCGCCGGATTTACAAACAGCCGGTCACAAATTGATTACTAAGGTAAAATTAACGAAATAAGGCAATATTACCTAATAACCGGCCGTCAATCCCTTGTAATAATTTTATGCGCCGTTTGGGGATTTAATTATTCGCGGAATAAAGCAAAAAATAAAACGCCGGATAATATTGACTTACTTATACTTCTTCGGCGATAAAAAGATATGACTCTTTAAAATCGAAGCTAAAAAAGCTATCTGCTGTGGTCTTATATTTCCCGGGGCTTATTTTTTTGAGCCCGGCGCATTGTAGCCCACTTGCCGGGCTTAACAACTCGATGGATTCGCCTGCAGGCTTCCATTTACTAAAACCGGGATGAACCGCATATATTTTTTTATTGTTATTGAAAATCACCAGGTTTATTTTACCTGCAAAGCTTTCATAATCTTCCAGGTTTAACTCATTTGTAACAATATTAACCGATGTGTAGTTATTATCTGTGAGATACTTTAAAGCTGTAGCAGTAATTGTGTGATTACCAGCCGGCATAAATCTTACATCGGATTGTAAGTCGTTGTGGCCCTCGTCACCTATTATCCAATCTACTTTTATGCCATACGCGATCAGCGCTTCGGCTGTTTGCCGGGTGGCGATCACCGTTGGGCTCCATTCCAGCAACTGGCCGAGGAGCTCGTCCGGAAAGTTATCGAGGCCGAGCACCAGCAATGCGGGTTCCTGTTTTTCGCGTACAACGTGGTGGGATGACATCCGGCAAAGTTATTCAATATATCTTTTGATAAAATGCCTTGAATGCCTGTGCCGGGTCAACAGCCAGGTTAACCGCCGCCGAAACAGCTATGCCATGTATCCCGGTTTCCAAAAGGTGTTCAACGTCGGTAAGCTGTATCCCGCCCACGGCAATTACGGGCATATCTATTTCAGGGTGTTTTTGCAGTTCGCGGTAGCCTTCAAAACCAAGCAGCGGTTTATCGTTCGGTTTGGTATCAGTATGCGCGAACGGACCATACCCGCAGTAATCCACCACGCCGGTATTTTGAACGGTCAATAAACGCGGAATATTAGTAGCCGACGCGCCCAGTGTTTTATCATCGCCGATATGGGCACGAATGGCCTTAAGGTCGGCATCAAAGTCTTCAATATGCACACCCTGTGCGTCAACCTTATCCAGCAGGTGGTAGTGATTGGTCAGGATAAGTGTTGTACCCCAATCGTCACAAATCGCTGCAACCTGGCTGATCTCATCAATAAGCTCATTGTCGGATTTGGTTAAACAGCGGTACTGTATCCAGTTTGCCCCGGCTTCGCAAGCCATCCGGGCCTGTTCAACGTGGCTGCGGCCTGGCATGTCCTGCGTGAGGTAGTGAAATTTGGAGATGTATTTTTTCATGAGTCAGTAAAGTCGGAAAGTCCGAAAGATTGTTGTTCTTTATGAATAATTGTCGCCATTAAGTCACATTAAAACGTCTACTTTCTCTTTCGGTCTTTACTGACTTTCCGGACTCTTTGCTACTTCAGCACCTCGCCAATGGGTTTCCCAATGCTGCCGTTTGGCGCCTGTATATGCAATAACGCGGCTACGGTTGCAGCAATGTCTGTCATGTGTGTTTCGCGATTCAAACGACCGTGCTGTATTCCCCAACCCATAAACACCAATGGTATATGTGCATCGTAAGGGTTCCATGTGCCGTGGGTGGTGCCTGTAGGGCCAAAGCCCGCAAACCAACCGGGTTTTAAAATAATCTGGATAACGCCGCTATGTTCGGCATTATACCCGTTTATCATCCTTGTTTTTAACTCTTCGGGTATGCTGGCGCTTTGCACCTGCTGCATATCAACGGCGTAAGCAATCGCGGGCTGCTGCTGCAGGTATTTTATACAGTCGTATTTAATCGCGTCAGTATTCAGTTTTTCGCTGTTGATCGCCGCATAGTTCAGGTTCACCTGGTAATTGCCGAGGCCTATTACCAGGTTTTTTACCTTATAGGTGTTTTCAAGCAGTTTGTTCAAGGCTGAAAGGGCCGCCCTTTCATTCCATACCCCTGCCGGGACATTATGGTCGGTTAAAAATGTGGGATTATGCGCCGCGCCGTGATCCGCGGTTAAAAAAATGGTGTAGTTTCCTTTACCGACTTTGGCATCGAGATAGGTGAAAAAATTAGCCAGGTCGCGGTCCAAACGCAGATAGGTATCTTCTATCTCCACAGCATTAACGCCAAATTGGTGGCCGATATAATCAGTCGATGAAAGGCTGACAGCCAAAAAATCCGTCACCTTATTTTGGCCCAAATGCTCATTGTTAATCGCCGCAACTGCAAAATCAAGGGTGAGCGTGTTACCAAAAGGTGTAGAACGTATTAGTCCTAAATTTCCTTTATATAAAGTTGACGTTTTTACCGGTAGAGTCGGCCCATCTGTTCCTTTAAATTTTCCTTCATACCTGTCGCTGTTGTCCGCGGCGCTTTGCAAATAAGTATCCATCGGGTACAGCGTGTTCCAATCCAGCTTTAAATAGGTTTCGGCCAATTTCTGATCATTAACCTCCTTAACCCATTGCGGCAGATCGTTCATGTAATAAGTGCTGGTTATCCAATTACCGGTTTTATCATCAAACCAATAGGCGGCATTGGCCGTGTGCCCGGCGGGTAAAATTCCCCCCCGGTCTTTCAGCGCGATTCCGATAACCTTGGAGCGGAAGTTGGTTGCGAGTTTCAATTCATCTGTAACCGTAGTTGTTAACAGGTTACGCGGCGACATCTGGCCGGCTTTTGAGGTACTGCCAACCGTTTGTACGCTGGTATCTTCGGTGCAATACATTGACTTTCCAGTCGCCTGTATAATAAAATCGTTCCCTGCTATGCCATGTATTGACGGCACCGAGCCGGTAAAAATGCACGTATGGCCGGCAGCTGTTACTGTTGGTATATAGTCGATCTGTGTATTTTCACAAGTAAAACCTTCATTCAATAGCCGTTTAAATCCATTGCTTTGGTAGCGATCGTAATACCGGTACAGGTAGTCCCAGCGCATTTGATCAACTACGATACCTACCACCAATTTCGGGCGGGAGATCCCAGTCGATGCGGCATTTGCTGCGGGGGTTTTCTTTTTTGTTTGTGCTGATGCGGTGATAGCCGAACAAGCGAACAGGATAAGGAGGAGGTTTTTGATCTTCATCTCAAATTTTTTGATTTCGCAAATATCCGCAATCTAATTAAAAATCAATGTGATATTTAAGTTAACATTAACGATTACCATTTAGAATTTAAGGTTAAGCGACGCCAAAAAGTTTATCGGCGCCTGGGGGAAAAAGTAATTATAATTCACCACTTTGCCGCCCTCGATGTCTGGATAAGTTGCACCGTCCGACTGGTATTTTTTGCTGAATATATTATTTACCAGCAAGCCAACACCAACATTTTTAATACCCATTATGATGAAATTGTAGCTAAGCCGCACGTCATTTACCATATATCCGTCCAGCGAACGGCTTAGGGTTGATGTATTGTCAAGATACTGGCGGCTTACATATTTTGTTATAAAAGCGATCTCCGCATTGCCAACCGGATGATAGCTGATGACGCTCGACCCGGTAAAATCAGGCGAATAGGCAATGTTGGTTTTTTGATACTGTGTTACATTCACAGTACCGGTATCATAGTTTTGCAGGTATTGCTGAAAGTTTTTTACCTTATTGGTGCTTACCGTAGCGTTTACCGACCAGCTCAGCTGCTGTGCTATTTTTACGCGGGCACTGGCCTCAACCCCGGCACGGTAACTGTCTTTTATGTTGGTGCGTATAGCAGCGCCCACATCGTCGAGCGCGCCGGTTAAAACCAGCTGGTTTTTATAAAGCATATAAAACCCGTTGATGCTTCCGCTAAATGCGCTTTCATTGATCCGGTAACCCAGTTCAATATCTTTCAGGTTTTCGGGCCGCGGACGGCTTTGCGGAGATGAATTGACAAAATCGCTCCTGTTTGGTTCATGGTTTCCGACCGCTACCGAAGCGTAAACATTGCTGCTCTCATTAAATTGATAGGTAATACCTGCTTTCGGATTAAAAAAATCGAGCGTCACCTGCTGCTGCACATTGTTCAGGTTTTGGTCGAAACCTAAAAACGAGTAATAAATATGACGGTATTGCAGATCGCCATATAACAGCAGTTTACCTAAATGGTATTCGGCGCGGGTAAAAATGTTAAAGTCGGTTTTTTTAGCATCGTTGCGCGAGTATTGATAATCAGGCGGGATATTGGTGCTTTGCTGTGTCCATTCGATATTATTATAATGCGCGCCTTTATATTCGTTGTACGCACCGCCAAGTACCAGGCCCAGGTTATTATTGGGCTTGTAGTGCAGGTTATAGGTCAAGCCGTAAAAATCATTATTGAGCCATAACCGCCGCACAAGGTCTGTCGCGGCAATCGTTGTTCCGCCGATGGTAACCGGGGTAACGCCATAGTTTTTCAGTGAGTCGGCGTTTTTGTATTCCTCATAGTAGCCAAAGCCTTTGGTATAATGTAAAGCCCCGCTAAACGACAGTTTACTGCCGAGCTGCTGATCGTACAATAGCTGGTAATAGTTTTGGGTATAGTTGTCGGTTTGGTTTTTATAAAAAGAATTACTTGAAGCGATATATCCCAATTCGTTATACCGCCGGTTACCGTGTTTAACGCTGTCTTCGGGCACACCATCCCAGGCCTGGTAGGTTTGCTCGTAGCCCGAAAATACATTCAGGCGCAGCACACTAGTTTTACCATAGTACGCGCCTGTTAAAAAGTACGATTTGAGGTGCGAAAACGCACGGTCGATATAACCATCAGAATTCATTCGCGATAATCGGCCATTAAAAGTAAAATGTCCGCCAAGCAGCCCTGTACCAACTGCCACCGTGTTTTTTACCGTTCCGTACGAACCGACTGAATTGTTCAATTCGGCATAGGCCGTATCCCGGCGGGTGGTGGTTTGGATATTGATACTTGCCCCAAATGCTCCCGCTCCATTGGTGGATGTACCCACGCCGCGCTGCACCTGTATATTGTCGACAGACGAAGCCAGGTCGGGCAGGTCAACAAAATATACACCCTGGTCTTCCGCATCATTTAGCGGGATCCCGTTAAGCGTTACGTTTGTACGGGTAGCGTCCGATCCGCGTATGCGGATACTGGTATAACCCACACCGGCACCGGCGTTTGATGTCACTACCGTAGAAGGGGTTTGCTCCAGCAAATATTCAAAGCCGCGGCCTGAATTAATTTTCTCGATCTCTTTTTTGTTCAGATCCGTGAATGCAGTAGGCGAGTTCGTCGCCGCACGGGTACTGCTAACAGTTACCTCTTCGGTTAAAAGTGTACTGTTAGTCAATGAAAAGTCGACTACCGCATCGGCGTTCAGTGTTACGTTTTTTGAAATAGTTTGATAGCCGATGTAGGATACTTTTAGTGTATAAGTACCATTTTTAAGATTACTGACCTGGTATTTACCGCTGCCATCGGCAACTACGCTGATGGTGTGATTTGCCAGGCTTATTGTAGCTCCGGGCAATGCTTCGCCGGTTTGCTGGTTTGTGATTTTTCCCGAAATGGAAAACTGGGCCGCTGCCAGGACAGGCAACAGCAAGGCGAATAACGCCATAAATAAATTTTTCAAAATAATAATTAATTAAATTAGTTAAACCATCTCCGCATCAGGGCGAATACGCAGTACACTTAACTTGTTACCTCTCCCTACGCCGGCATTACCCGGATCAGGTGTATGTTTAAGTCTTGAGTCGGTAGTCTTAAGTCAAAAGTCGAATAGAAGACTTAAGACTCAGAACTTGAGACTTGGGACTTAAAACAACGGGTTTGATCTCAGCCTGTCTTTCAGTTTGGTAAAATAACCTGCACATTATTTTGCGACCAAAGCAAGGCACCCCTTGAGAATTATGGGACAAAGATAGGTTTTGATTTCGGATTTTTCGCCCTTATTGTTTTTAAAGACACTCAAGAAGGCGTCGCCGTTTCGGATGTTCAATTTCGGATTTATAATATTATCCGTAAATTTGATAAAAGCAACATTATGAGCACCGCGGAATTGAAGGAAAAACTGATAGCGCAAATTAACGACACCGATAATGATGAATTATTAACTGAAATATCGACCAGGCTCTATATTGAATCAAAATCTGTAAACGGCATTTATCAAATGAGTGAAGCTGAGCGTGAAGCAGTTGCAGATGGTTTAAATCAAATAAGAAACGGCCAGTGGATATCGGATGAAGAAGCAAATCGCCAAATAGAAGAATGGCTACGAAAGTAGTATGGTCAGTTCGCGCACAACGCGAACGGTTCGAAATCCTCGAATACTGGGGTTAACCGTAATAAATCAAAAACCTATAGTCGTAGGCTTTATCAATTATTTCGGATAGGAATGAAAAAAGTGGCCGAAATGCCGGAGTCCGGAATTCCTACTGAAAATCCGAGTATACGGATCAAAATTATTAAATACTACATGATTTACTATCATATCAGCGCTTCTAAAACAATTGAAGTTCTTACTGTTTGGGATAGCCGCCGAAATCCCACCAGGTTCAAATTATAATACAGAACCTTTCACCTTTTCGCTTTCACCTCAAAAATGTACTTTTGCTGACTTTACAGAACAGTACTATGCTACGGACACATACTTGCGGCGAATTAAATATCAGTCATTTAGGCGAAACAGTAACCTTATGCGGGTGGGTGCAAAAATCACGCGACCTGGGCGGTACAACCTTTATTGATGTGCGCGACCGCTATGGTTTAACCCAGCTGGTTTTTAATACAGATACAGATGCTGCTTTGCGCGAAACCAGTCGCGGCCTTGGGCGCGAGTTTGTGATAAAAGTTACAGGCAAGGTTTTAGAGCGTTCAAACAAAAATGCGAAAATGCCAACCGGCGAAATTGAGATCGGAGTTTCTGAAATAGAAATACTGAACGCGGCGAAGATCCCTCCGTTCATGATCGAGGATGAAACGGATGGCGGCGAAGAGCTGCGGGCCAAATACCGCTATCTCGATCTGCGCCGTAACCCCATCCGTAACAACCTGATGCTGCGCCATAAAATGGCGCAGGAAGTACGCAAGTATCTTGACGGCCGCGATTTTATCGAGGTGGAAACCCCGGTTCTGATCAAATCAACACCCGAAGGGGCGCGCGATTTCGTGGTGCCAAGCCGGATGAACCCCGGTGAGTTTTATGCTTTGCCGCAATCGCCGCAAACCTTTAAGCAATTGCGGATGGTAAGCGGGTTCGACCGTTATTTCCAGATCGTAAAATGTTTCAGGGACGAAGACCTGCGCGCCGACCGCCAGCCGGAGTTTACGCAGATTGACTGCGAGATGGCCTTTATTACGCAAGAAGATATTTTAAATATTTTTGAAGGATTAACCCAACATTTGTTCCGGACAGTAAAAGGCATCGAACTGGGCAGCGTACCACGCATGCAATATGCCGACGCGATGCGCCTGTATGGCTCCGATAAACCGGATATCCGCTTCGGGATGGAGTTTGTTGAGCTGAATGACGTGGTAAAAGGCAAAGGGTTCAGTATTTTTGATAATGCCGAACTGGTTGTTGGCATTAACGCCAAAGGCTGCGCCGAATATACCCGAAAGCAAATTGACGAATTGACCGAATGGCTGAAACGCCCGCAGATCGGCGTTACCGGGATGATCTACTGCCGTTACAATGCCGACGGCACGCTGAAATCATCAGTAGATAAATTTTATACCGAAGACGACCTGACTAACTGGGCCGCCGCTTTTGAAGCCCAGCCCGGCGATTTGATGTTGGTTTTAGCAGGAACTACTGATAAAGTACGCAAGCAATTAAACGAACTGCGCCTCGAAATGGGCACGCGTTTAGGCCTGCGTGATAAAAACACATTCGCGCCGTTGTGGGTGCTTGATTTTCCGCTGCTTGAGTGGGATGAGGAAACAGGCCGCTATCATGCCATGCACCACCCGTTCACCTCGCCAAAACCCGAAGATATAGCCATGCTGGATACCGCGCCGGGTGAAGTGAGGGCAAACGCGTATGATTTAGTGATCAACGGCACAGAGATCGGCGGCGGTTCTATCCGTATCCATGATAGGGCTTTGCAATCGCTGATGTTCAAACACCTTGGCTTTTCGCCGGAGGAAGCGCAGAAGCAATTCGGCTTTTTGATGGATGCTTTTGAGTATGGAGCGCCGCCGCATGGCGGGATCGCCTTTGGTTTCGACAGGCTTTGCTCCATTTTTGCCGGGTTGGATTCGATTCGCGATGTGATCGCGTTCCCTAAAAACAATTCGGGCAGGGATGTGATGATCGACACGCCGTCGACCATTGCTGAAGCGCAGATGAATGAGCTAAAGATAAAAACAACCTTATAGCAAATACTCTCATGTCTAGTGTATAGTTTTCTCGCTATCGCTCAAAATGACATGGCGGGTGATGAATATTTTTTATCTTGGGTGAAAAATCTTTTAGATGAAAAAACTATACTTCTTTATCCTTTGTGCTTTCTCGCTCCCGGTATTCGCGCAAAGCAGCCGAATGAAAAGTGCGGTCATTAAAAAAGCCGATTCCCTTCAAAGTCAAATTATAGCCTGGCGGCGTGATTTTCACGAACACCCCGAACTGGGCAATCATGAATTCCGTACTTCGGCAATTATCGCTAAACATTTAAAATCACTTGGGCTCGAGGTACAAACAGGTGTAGCAACTACGGGTGTAGTTGGCGTATTAAGGGGCGGCAAGCCCGGGCCGGTTGTAGCATTGCGCGCCGATATGGATGCGTTGCCGGTTGTTGAACGCACACCGGTTCCTTTTGCATCAAAAGTGAAGACCATGTATAACGGGCAGGAAGTTGGCGTAATGCATGCCTGCGGCCATGATTCGCACATGTCGATCCTTATGGCTGTAGCCGAGGTGCTGGCATCCATGAAAAACGAACTGCACGGTACAGTTAAATTTATTTTTCAGCCTGCTGAAGAAGGGTTGCCTTTGGGTGAAAAAGGCGGCGCCGAAGAAATGGTGAAGCAAGGTGTGCTGGAAAATCCTAAAGTGGATGCCGTGTTTGGCCTGCATATTCAATCGTACCAGCCTGTCGGCACCATTACCTATCGCCCCGGTGCGGATATGGCGGCGGTTAACCCGATGAAAATAATTGTTCACGGCAAATCGGCGCATGGCGCATACCCATGGTCGGCGGTGGATCCCATCGTTGTTTCGGCCGAGATCATTAACAGCCTTCAAACCATCGTGAGCCGTAATTTACACATCACGCAAAACGGCGCTGTGGTATCTATTGGCGCCATCAATGGCGGCAACCGCACGAATATTATCCCCGAAACGGTAACGATGATCGGCACAATACGGACTTTAAATAACGACGATGAAAAAATGGTTATCGACCGTGTTAAGCAAATAGCTATCAAAACCGCCGAAGCCCTGGGCGCTACAGCCGAAGCGATCATTCCCTATGAGCACCATTATCCCATTACCTATAACGACCCGGCATTGGTGGCGCAAATGCTGCCCTCGCTTCAGGCAGCAGCTGGAGCAGAAAACGTTTCGCTTCGCCAGGCAGAAACCGGCGCCGAAGATTTTAGTTTTTACGAGCAAAAGGTCCCCGGTATATTTATTCATTTAGGCGGTATGCCGAAAGGCGGCGATCCGTTAACAGCACCGGCGCATCATACTCCCGATTTTTTTATTGATGAAAGCGGCTTTACATTAGGTGTGAAAGCCTTGTGTAACCTGACGCTGGATTATATGGCGGCACATAGTAAGTAATAACGCGTTTGCCGTGGCGGCAAGTCGCTCGTAGAGTTAACTCACCCGGTCTGCGCTGCGCTTGTCCCCTCTCTCTACGCCTGCGGCGTAAAGAGGGTAAAAACAGTTTTTATTCGGCAAAAAAGTCTTAATCCCTGCCATTTTCCTAAATTGGCATCGCGATTGTCAATCAATTAGTAATGAAACAAAAATTTTATGATACTGCTGTGAAGCAGGAAAGGGCGGTACTGGTTGGGGTAATTACCCAGGGCGAGACTGATGAGCAGGCGAAGGAATATTTAGAAGAGCTTGAATTTTTGGTCGCTACGGCCGGGGCTGAAACGGTTAAAGCGTTCACGCAAAAACTTCAGCGCCCCGACAGGGCCACATTTGTGGGCTCGGGCAGGCTGGAAGATATTAAGGCTTACGTGACAGAAGAAGAGATTGACATGGTTGTTTTTGACGATGAACTCACCCCGTCGCAGCTGCGTAATATTGAGAATGAACTGCAGGTAAAAATCCTTGACCGCAATAACCTGATACTGGATATTTTCGCGGGCCGGGCGCAAACAGCGCAGGCTAAATCGCAGGTTGAGCTGGCACAGCTTCAATATTTATTGCCCCGCCTTACCCGTTTATGGACGCACCTTGAGCGGCAAAAGGGCGGTATTGGTATGCGCGGCCCGGGTGAATCGCAGATTGAGACTGACAGGCGGTTGATATTGAACAAAATAGATGTGCTGAAGGATAAGCTGAAACATATTGACAGGCAAAACGAAACCCAGCGAAAAAACAGGGGTCAATTAATAAGGGTGGCTTTGGTTGGATACACCAACGTGGGCAAGTCGACCGTTATGAATATGATCTCCAAATCGGAAGTGTTTGCCGAGAATAAACTGTTCGCGACGCTGGATACTACAGTTAGGAAAGTGGTGCTTGAAAACGTGCCGTTTTTACTGTCGGACACGGTTGGTTTTATCCGCAAGCTGCCTCACCATTTGGTGGAATGTTTTAAATCGACATTGGATGAAGTTCGGGAGGCTGATATATTGATCCACGTGGTTGATATTTCGCATCCCAACTTCGAGGACCAGATAAATACCGTAAACGAAACGTTAAAGGACCTGGGCGCAATCAATAAAAGGGTAATAACGGTATTCAATAAGATAGATGCCTTTCAGCCTACCCAACACCAAATTGATCAGCAGGCAGAACCATTAACTTTAAGCGATTTTCAGCATAGCTGGATGGCAAAAAACAACAGCCCCGCTATTTTTATCTCGGCAACGAAAAGGGAAAACCTTGATGAATTCAGAGACTTGCTTTATGAAGAGGTAAAAGCGATGCACGTGGAAAGGTATCCGTACGATAAATTGTTGTATTGATTGGGGTGTCACCTTGAGGTACTCGAAAGGTGAGCGTAGAGGCCTTTGCCCACATGGTTCGAGAGCCTCACCATGACAGGCCCTTTATTACCCGTTATGCAATGCGTTCGTTGTAAAATAAAGGACGATAATCACGATTCCGGCTATTATCCGGTAAACGCCGAACAGCCTAAAGCCCCTCTTTTCCAGGAATGTGATAAAACTTTTGATAGCCAGCATGGCTACAATAAAAGCTATTACGCTGCCGATGATCAACAGTTTTATATCTTCGTGCATTTGTATCGCGGTGAGGGTATTATGCTTACGAAAATCCCAAAGGTCCTTCACCGTTGCGCCAAACATCGTTGGCACAGCCAGGAAGAAGGAGAATTCGGCAGCGGCCGTGCGGCTTAGCTTTTGTGACATACCACCTACAATTGATGCCGCCGAACGTGAAACGCCCGGGACCATCGCCAGGCATTGGAAAAAACCAATTTTTAACGCGGTTGTGTGATTGATGTCCTTTTCTTCCCTGATCTTCGGCTTATTAAACCAATCGTCGACAAAAAGCAGGATCACACCGCCAACAACAAAAGCTATTGCGACCACCAATGGGCTTTCCAGCAATTTATCAATGTGCTTTTTAAGCAACAGGCCCAGGATCACCGCCGGAATAACGCCAATAATCAATTTAATATAAAAGTCGGTAGACTTAAAAAAGCGCTTAAAATAAAGTACTACCACAGCCATGATCGCGCCAAGCTGTATCACAATTTCGAAGAGCTTAACAAACTCATCTTTGCTGATGCCCATTAACGAGCTGGTGATAACCATGTGCCCGGTTGAAGAAACCGGTAAAAATTCAGTCAGGCCTTCAATGATGGCAAGGACGATAACCTGTATGATGTTCATTTAGATTGGTTGATATTAGTTGAGTGGTTGATTGAGTTGGATTGGGTTGATGAGGTTTTTATGGCGATAGGAGAAACCAACCGCTTATTACAATCAACCCAGTCAACAATTCACTAGTTAGAAACCGGTTTTTTAAATATCGCGAAAAAACCTAAGGCAAAACCTGCCAGTATCACTAACGGGGCGATAACAATTTTGGTGGTACTGTAAATATCGGTTTTGCCGGCCATCAATATAAAGCCAAAAACAACTACCGCAATGCTGATAATGAGCAAACGATAATTGCCCCTGTCAAAAATAAAATGAATTTGGCTGCTATCTGATTTTACAGCCGGCTTTGCCGGGCTTGCAGTTTTAACCGGCTCGGCCGGCTTGGTATATTTTTGTGCCATGGTGACAATTTTGAATTAGTGATTTATTGAATTAGTGAATTTTTAAATCCGAACCCGATAGCTATCGGGTCGAACATTCGAAATCCGAAATTTATCTACCTATACAAGTCGTATACTTTTAAACGTAAAAATTTATTTACCGCCAGGAACGTGCTGAAACCCGAAATAAATATGCCGGTGCCTATCACCACTATAAATACGATTCCAAACTCGGTATAATTTCGCAAGATGATCAGGTCGGGTACTTCCTTGTAGGCGAGTGACAGTGTACCTATCAGTATCAGAATGGCGATCAATCCGCCCAGGAGGCCGTGCCATATGCCGTATAATAAAAACGGTTTGCGTATAAATCCTTTTGTAGCGCCAACCAGCTGCATCGATTTGATCAGGAAGCGCTGCGAATAAATGGCCAGCCGTATCGTATTGTTTATAAGGGCCACCGAAAGCACTACGAAGATCGCGGCAAACGCAAGGATTACCAGGCTAATATTGGTCAGATTTTTATTCATCTGGTCAACCAGCGATTGCTGGTACTTCACTTCTTTTACCAAGGGATTTTTTAGCAACGTGCTTTTAAACCGATCGATATCAGCATTATTGGCGTATTCAGCTTTTAAATAAACGTCCAGCGATTGCGACAGCGGGTTATACCCGAGGAATTTTACGAAATCTTCGCCCAGATCCTTCTGCAGGTTACGGGCGGCCAGCTCCTTGCTCACATATTGCGTTTGCTTCACCATCGGATTCGCCTCAAGCTGCTTTTGCAATTGAAGTACATCCGTTTCGTGCGCGGCATCATCAACAAACACATTTAAAACGATGTTTTCCTTCACGTACCGCGACAGGTTATTGGCATTAACCAATATCAGCCCCAAAAGGCCGATCATTAACAATACCATGGCAATACCAAATACGGTAGAGATGTAGATCGTTTTGGTTTTTTTTGCCGATGCGCTTGCTTCAAATTCTTCCATATATGAATAGATTTGAGATGTGAGATATAGAAGTGAGATCGGTTAAATTCTCACCAGCTTCAATATCCCTTCACCTGCCTGGTTTGCGAAAGTAAGAAACCAAGCCTAAAGGTAAAAGATTATCTTGTATTTATTTATTGCAGGCGAACAAATCCGGCGCGGTTTAACAAAATTTAACAAGCTGGGCGATTTGACAATGCGATGAAAGCCATAAACCAATTATTTATAACTTTGCCGGATGATTATTGAAGTATTAAAATCAAAGCTTCATCGCGTAAAAGTAACCCAAGCCGAATTGAACTACGTGGGCAGCATTACAATAGACGAAGATCTGATGGATGCGGCAAATATTATAGCCAACGAAAAGGTACAGATTGTAAATAATAATAACGGCGCGCGGTTTGAAACATATGTGATACGGGGCGAACGCGGAACCGGAACAGTTTGCCTAAACGGCGCCACTGCCAGACTGGCGCAGGTGGGTGACATTGTTATCATTATGTCGTACGCTTATATGGAGATGGATGAGGCGCGCGGTTACCAGCCCATCTTAGTTTTCCCGGATGGAGATAATAAATTGGTGCTTTAAAAGGGTTAAGAACCAAGAGTCAAAGACAGGGGATACTTATATTGGTTTAATTTACCAATCTTCCTTCCAGATCAAT
>JAQBOH010000150.1 GCA_028288125.1 Mucilaginibacter sp. | reverse complement strand
ATAATTAGTTAAGTTGTTGAACGCGTCCCCCTGGATCTAGAGAGCCGCTGATTTTTGTCTAATTTATGACTTTTATTGTATCAACCCTAATTAAAATTCCGTTCCGGACTAAATGACGCTAACCTTTCACCTTCCACCTTTCGCCTTTCACCTCCGCTCAAGCCGTTACCGCATGATGCTTTGCAGCCAAATACCGTTCGGCATCAATAGCGGCCATGCAACCTGTGCCTGCCGCTGTTACCGCCTGGCGGTAAATATGGTCCTGCGCGTCGCCGCAGCAAAACACGCCCTCTACGTTGGTGGTAGTTGAGCCGGGTGTGGTTTTGATATAACCGGTTTCATCCATGTGTATCCAGCCCCTGAAAATTTCGGTATTCGGCTGGTGGCCTATCGCTACAAAAAAACCGGTTACGTCTAAAGTCCTCTCCTGGTTTGTTTTGTTACTGCGAACCGTAACACCGGTTACACTCTGGCCATCGCCGACAATTTCCTTCGTTTCGGTATCATATAATATTTCAATATTTTTTGTATTCAGCACACGGTGAACCATGGCCTTTGACGCTCTGAACTCATCCCGGCGGACGATCATATACACCTTACGGCATAACTTAGCCAGGTAGGTTGCTTCTTCAGCGGCTGTATCGCCCGCTCCTACTATCGCTACATCCTGTCCCTTAAAGAAGAAACCGTCGCAAACCGCGCAGGCCGAAACACCAAAGCCGCTGTATTTTTGTTCTGATTCCAAACCCAGCCACTTAGCCGACGCCCCGGTAGATATGATAACCGTATCAGCCAAAATGGTTTTAACTTCGTCAACCACAACCTTATGCGGCAGGCTCGAAAAATCAACCGAACTAACGTAACCATACCGGATATCAGTCCCCAGCCGTTCAGCCTGCTTGCGGAAATTCTCCATCATCTCGGGCCCTTGTATGCCAAGCGGATAGCCTGGATAATTCTCTACATCCGTGGTTTGCGTCAACTGGCCGCCCGCGAGCATACCGGTATACATTATCGGGTTCAGGTCAGCGCGCGAAGCGTATATAGCAGCGGTATACCCGGCCGGGCCGGAGCCTATGATGAGGCATTTTACGTGTTCAGTAGTTTCAGACATTCGTAGTTTTGATTGTAGCGCAAATTTAAGATTTAGAACCCATTGAGCCAATAGGCAAACGTCACCGGATTGACATAGAAAAAGCGCGTTATCCTTTTAGTCTTTGCAATAAAAGATACATGGCATCATAATAAACCGGCAATTCAGAAAATAAGGTTTCGGCTAATTTTTGATTATAGGTATGTACCGAAGCGTTTCGTCTTAAAATGATGGTTGACCAGGTGTCTTCATTCTCAACAATACCATCGGTAAAGGCTGCTGTAAAAACCGACCTGGGGCTGTTTAAATCTAAAAAACCTCTTTTTTCCAAATGCCGTTTTAATGTTTTCCAGGCCAGGTCAAAACAATATTCAAATCGTTGAATGGCTCCGTCCCTTTCCAATTCGGAAGGGTTGTCAAGAAGCGCTTCTTTAAAAGTTTTTAAGGCTTGCTCAAACGCGGTTAATTTCGAATCCAGGTAGTCGGTCATAAACTTTCAACGTTTTTCAAAGCTACCGATTTAAATTGTTCATCCACTTCATTAAAGTTCACAAGGTCAATTTTATAAAGCATCGGTAGCGCTTCAATATCTGCCTGTATCCTGGCCAATTGCTGTATCGTTATTTTATCATCGGCCATAATACCCAGGTCAATATCCGACCGGATTAAAACGAGTTTATTTGCCTGCGATCCAAAAATAAAAGCACGAAATGAAATACCTTTGAGATTTTTGTCAAGGATATCCTTTAACCAGCCAATGATTTGTTTTCTGCGGTCCATTCACACAAATATATCAAATATCCTATTTACCCGTATTCGCTTTCAAAACCCGTATAAAATTCCCGCCTAAAATTTTATCGATATCCTTTTCGCTGTAGCCGATCTTTATCAGTTCCGCGGTGATCTTCGGATAATCACTAACGCTATCCAAACCAAGCGGATACGATTCGGCGCCGTCAAAATCAGATCCGACGCCCACATGATCTACACCGATAAGCTTCACCATATAATCGATATGTTTAATGAGCATGCTCAATGGCGGGCGTATTTTATCTGATTCAGTTTTATGTATAGCATTCAGCCGGATGTTGGCCAAATCGTAATCGTTATAAATTTTAATTAACGAGTCCATTTCAGCTTTGTGCTCCTGTATAAAACGATTCACTTTCGGCGTATAAGTACTGTCAATAAATCCGCTGTAAAAATTAACAAATACCACGCCGCCATTTTTTGCCAGCGCTTTAAGCTGGCCATCCTTCAAATTACGCCTGAAAGGATTTAATGCATAGGCGCAGCTGTGAGAGGCTATGACAGGCTTGGTAGTGGTTGCCAATACATCGTAAAATGTTTGTTCGCCGGGATGGGAAAGGTCTATCATCACGCCCAGGTCGTTTAAATGATGTACAATTTGCTTTCCATAATCGGTCAGGCCGATATGCTTCAGGCTATCGCGCCGGGTTGTTTCATCTGTTGCAGAGCTTGCCCACGAGGTGCTGTTGTTCCAGGTGAGGGTTAAATAACACATGCCCCGTTTGGCTAAGCTGTCGATATAATCCATCCGGTCCTCAACCATGTGGCCACCCTCCACACCTATCATCGCAGCCAGTTTTTTATGCTTCACCGCTTTCTCCAACTGTTTTGAATTGCGTACCAGGGCAATTTGTTTGGGATAACGGGCAATTAGGGCGTACAACGAATCTATCTCCCTGTTCGCGAATTTAAAAGCGGTTCCCTTACCGTATTGCGGCCCGCACCATATCGAAAACACCTGCACATCAAGGCCCCCTTGCTTTGCGCGAACCAGGTCAAAGTTGCCGGTGCTTTGCAACTTACCCGCATCCAGCTTCGTGATCAATTCATTTGAAATAATGTCGTTGTGCGTATCCGCCAAAATAGCCCGCTGGTGAATTTGCACCGGCGTTTGGGCGTAGGTTTTGGTGAGGAGTAGCAGTAACAGGGGCAGTAGCAGTTTTTTCATGGTTTGAAAATAATAAATTCTTCAATCGAAAACTTAATAATCTTTCGGACTTTTCCGACTTCCCACCTAACCTCTAATCTCCAATCTCTAATCTCTCCCCACTACGTCTGAATGATCCCCACATTAAACGCCTTTTCGATCGGCGCATGGTTTGCTGCCTCAATACCCATTGAAATTACTTTGCGCGTTTCAAGCGGGTCAATAATGCCATCGACCCATAATCGCGCGGACGCGTAATATGGCGTGGTTTGCGCGTTGTAGCGGTCGGTAGTTTGTTTGAGCAGTTCAGCTTCCTTTTTTTCGTCTACCTCTTCGCCTCTTGCCTTCAACCCGGCCGCTTGTATCTGCACTAACGTTTTTGCAGCCGAGCCGCCGCCCATTACGGCAATTTTCGCCGTGGGCCAGGCATATATCAGCCGTGGGTCGTAAGCCTTGCCGCACATGGCGTAATTACCCGCGCCATATGAGTTGCCGATCACGATAGTAAACTTGGGCACAACCGAATTGGCCACGGCATTCACCATCTTGGCGCCGTCCTTTATAATGCCGCCATGCTCGGCCCGGCTGCCAACCATAAAGCCGGTAACATCCTGCAAAAACACAAGCGGTATCTTCTTTTGGTTGCAGTTCATGATAAAGCGGGTGGCTTTATCGGCTGAATCGGAATAAATGACCCCGCCAAACTGCATTTCGCCTTTTTTGGATTTGATCACCTTGCGCTCGTTGGCAACAACACCAACGGCCCAGCCGTCAATCCGGCCCAGTCCGCAAATGATCGATTGCCCGTAACCGGCTTTATATTCTTCAAATTCCGAATTGTCCAGTAACCGCAGCAATACCTCCCTCATATCATAGGCCTTCTCGCGGTTATCCGGCAGTATGCCGTAAATGTCTTTTTCGTTTAGTTTTGGTTTTGCTGATTTGATACGATCGAACCCCGCTTTCGGGAAATCGCCGGTCATGCCCATAATGTTTCGGATAGAATCCAGGCAGGCTTTATCATTTGGATGTTTGTAATCGGTAACGCCCGATATCTCGCATTGCGTTGTCGCGCCGCCGAGCGTTTCATTATCTACATCCTCGCCAATAGCTGATTTTACAAGATACGATCCCGCAAGGAACACCGACCCGGTTCCTTCCACGATCATTGCCTCATCGCTCATAATAGGCAGGTAAGCGCCGCCCGCCACGCACGATCCCATGATGGCAGCGATCTGAATGATACCCATGCTGCTCATAATGGCATTGTTTCGGAAAATGCGTCCAAAATGTTCCTTATCGGGGAAAATTTCATCCTGCAAAGGCAAATAAACACCCGCCGAATCAACCAGGTAAATAATGGGCAGGCGGTTTTCCATTGCGATCTCCTGCGCCCTCAGGTTTTTTTTAGCCGTTATCGGGAACCATGCTCCGGCCTTCACCGTGGCGTCATTAGCCACCACCACGCATTGCCGCCCCGATACATAGCCTATCCCGCAAACAACCCCACCCGACGGACAGCCGCCATGCTCGGTATACAAACCATCGCCGGCAAAAGCGCCTACTTCAAGCCAGGGTTTATCGTCATCAATCAAATAAGCGACACGCTCGCGGGCCAGCATCTTCCCTTTCTCCTTTTGTTTGGCCGCGGCTTTTTCACCACCGCCCTGGAATATCTTTTTCAGCCGCGTGTCCAGCTCATAAACAAGCTGTTTGTTTATATCCTCGTATTTATTGAATTCGATGTCCATGTGGAAGAAGAGATTGGAGGTTAGAGATCAGAGGTTAGAAATGGTTTTATTTGAAGCCAAATATAGCAATACAAAATCACTTCAGCTATGAACCACGGCCAACCTAATCTCTACCCTCCAATCGCTAATCACTTCAAGACGGCCGCCGCTTCACCGGCGAGATCGACTTAACAATCGTTTCACCTTTAAATGCTTTTTTAGACGGCTTCATTCTGTCAATTGAATTT
>JAQBOH010000116.1 GCA_028288125.1 Mucilaginibacter sp. | reverse complement strand
GACAGGGCCAAATATATACTACAAATGCAGGGCGTTGATAGCGGCGTTATAAATGCCGGCGGCGACCTTCTTGCCTGGGGTTCTGCGCCCGAAAATGAATCGTGGACAATAGCAACGGCCGATCCGGCACAAAAAACACAGCCTTTCGCAAATGTAATGATCGGAAATATGGCTATCGCGACATCAGTAAATACCGAAAAATATACCCCTATTATAAATAACAAGTGTGTAGCCGCTATTAACCCTAAAAATGGGTTTCCGGTAAGCGAAATCAAAAGTGTAAGTATTATTAGCCCAAGTGCCGAGTTGGCCGATGCTATGGCAACGCCTGTAATGTCGATCGGCGTAAATGCCGGGCTTTATTTGATCAATCAGCTTAACCAGATGGCCTGTATCATAATAGATGATCACGACCGGATTTATACTTCAAAGGATGTTAACATAGCCAATTGAATAATGTGAATTTTAACATTTCCGCCCTTACCGGATATGGTATGTTTGAGGGGGAATGACTATTCGTGCCGGGCACAAGCGCCAATATTATAGTGAAGCCGCCGATACCGGGTTTCACTATTCCAATTATATATTTTTCAGGTCAATTTTTTTGCGACGGTGCTGGGTTTAACTCCGCCTAATTAATTGACCGACAACCTTAAGAAGAGAAATTGAAAATAATTTTACCGTTTTCTCCTGCTCAATGATAAAGTGGTTTGCGTATATTGTCATGTTATTGATATTTGCACCAGGTTTATCATCTGCCAAAATAGAAAATAACCATTTTGATGCGGTTTCCCGTACAAGAGGGATTGCTTTGCCCGTTAACGAAACTCCAATTGATACAGTAAGCGCAAAAAAAAGCAAAAAGCAGGACCTGGAAGACAAAAAGAAAGTTAAGGAAGTAGCAAAAGCGAAACGACAGCCAAAACCTGAAAAAATTGAATCAGGGGACGATACCGAAGCTTTAAAAACGAAGACCCGGCCTAAACGACAGCGCCGGCCGGAAGGTTTAGTAAGGCCGCCCGAAATCCCCAGGAGAAATGGCAATTAATTATTTAACAGACATTCATCGAGATTAATGAAATATTGTTTCTTATTTCTTTTCCTTGCAACCTGTAGCATAATACCGGCGGCCGCGGCCGGGCTGGTTGTGTATGGCACCCTGCCTGTCCATGCGGTTGCGGATACAGATACTGTATTCAGGAAACGATCAGTTTCGGTGGGGATAAATTACGGTAGCGATGTGTTGTTTTTTGGCCGCACGGGGCCTATTAAATACCCTTATGCAAGCACAGATATCATCTATAATTCCAAGTCGGGGATGTTTGTTTACGGTTCCGGAGTAAAGGTTTTGGGCTATAACGCCCCCGTTGATGAACTCGATTTGGGGGGAGGGTATTTATACAAATATTCAAAAAAAATTTCCGGGTCAATAAGCTATACGCGGTTTATATTCGATAAGAATGCGGCGCAGGTAATAAAATCCGCGTCTTCAAACGATATAAACTTTAAAAACTCATTCAACTGGAAATTTGCCAAATCGAGCGTCGTATTTGATTATTTGTTTGGCGTCGCCAACGATTATTTTATAACGCTGAACACATCCAAATACATTGAACCCAGCTGGGGCATTTTTGACGACCAGGACTATCTATCGTTTAACCCAACTATCAGCGCGATTTTAGGCACACAAAACTTTGTGGGTAAATATTCATACGAACACCCCGAGAAGCTGCGTTTAAATGAAGCTACCGAAGTTCATACTCCGGGCTCCACCTATAACAATGGCAGGTTTAACGCGCTGAATTATAGCATAAAATTGCCCATTGCTTATAACCGGCCGCATTATACGCTTGAAGCATCGTGGAAATACTCGATACCGGTAAATGTGGAGGGGGAGTTAAAAAACAGGCGGGAAGTTTTTTTCAATCTTACTTTTTACTACATCTTTTTTTAAAAGGCCGATGAATGTTTTGATAATAGAAGATGAACGGGCGCTTGCAGATGAGTTGAAAATATTCCTCACAAATTACAATTATATCTGCGATGTATGCTTCAATGGTGCCTCGGCATCGGAGAAGATTGCCGTAAATCTCTATGATTTTATTTTAATTGACCTGGGTTTGCCCGACTATGACGGTCTGACTTTACTTAAAGAAGCCAAATTAAACAATCCGGATGCTGTCTGTATGATTTTAACCGCCAGGGCCGAAGTCAACGACAGGGTTAAAGGCCTTGACCTTGGCGCCGATGATTATTTGCCCAAACCATTCTCGCTGCTCGAATTGCAAAGCCGGATGCAGGCTATTATACGACGCAAATATGGTCTAAAGCAAAATACCATCGATCTTGAAGGCTTTTTGATAAACCTGACCGACCGGACCATTGCCTGGCAAAACACAGAGATCGGCACCATAACAAAAAAGGAATTTGACCTGGTGGCTTACCTGCTGTTGCATAAAAACCGCACTTTAACAAGGTCGCAGCTAAGCGAGCACATTTGGGGCAGTGTGGTGAACGATGATTACGATTCAAATTATATCGACGCGCACATCAAAAACATCCGCAAAAAATTAA
>JAQBOH010000095.1 GCA_028288125.1 Mucilaginibacter sp. | reverse complement strand
ATCTTTTTAAATTTGGCGGTCTCTTCAACACGGGCGCAGCGGTAGCTATAACCGTCACTATTTGCCAGGCAACGGGGTTGGCCGGTTTTTACTTCTTTTTTAAAAAAGTAGGATTTACGCCGTTTATATCCGCTATCAGTTTAATATTTATTATTTGCCAGCAGGCTTTTGTAGTGCCATATGTTTTTTACAATGGCGGCGAAATATTGCTTTTTGCATTTGAAGGATGGTTTTTATATGGCTGTGTTGCTCAAAAAAGAACCGGGCTTACCCTGGTGTTATTTGTGCTTTTTTCAGGGTGGGCGGGTTTTTTATGTAAATCATCTTTTTTGTGGATATATGTTGCCGGTTTGTGCTGTTTATGGCTGCGGTTATCTTCAAATAGCAAGGATTATATTAACCGGATAAAGGCGGCATTGTGGCTGGCTATCCCCGGCGCCATATCGCTGGCTGGCATTTATACATTTTTTCTTTCGAAAGGCGAAACTCCTGCCTCGGTTTCGCATGGGCTTAAACTTACCCTGCAAACATTCGGTTTCCCCATAGCATCCCCTATGCTTTCGGGTTTTTCGGTTGATGATATGCTTCATGGTTTGTTTTTCCATACCGGAAAACCCGTCCTGGATTCGGCGTGGAGTATAAGCTTCCTTATTGTGTTGGCGGCGCTAAGTTTGCTGTTGATCATCAGCATAGTGAGGTGTGTTCCCAATAAAAACTACAGACTGTTTATACTGGTTTTTTACGTTGCCGCGATATTGTTTTTCGGGTTAACCTATTTACGTCAGCTAACTATATCATACGAGGCACGGCACTTCAGGATAGTAGGTGTTTTAATTGTACCAGGAGTAATTTATTTGATAAGCCAACTTAAAATAGGGCATCAATTATTCTTCGGTTTGATTTGTCTAGGTATAGGGTTTACCAGTTTTCGCTACCTGATAAAAGGCTATCAGTACAATATCGCTGTAACTGCAAAGGGTCTTTCGGGTTTATCGCAGCCTAATATTGATCAGGCATCCCTTAACTATATCATGAAGCTTGACCGCGAAAGTACAAATGCGGTATTTGTTTTTATCAGTGATGATATAGGACTTGAAGTTATGTATAACCGCACCATCACTTTACAGCCAATTGGCGACGACCTGAAAATTGACGCGGATGAATACCGCTACGAAGGGCATGCCGGGCCGCTTTATATCGTATTACCAGAAAGCTATGCCGGGCCGAAAGAACGAATGATCATACAGTCGTTCCCGGGATATAAAGGGTTTAACCAGTTGATGCTGAGCGATAGATACGTATTGTATTTTGCTAAGTAGCCGATTGGTTGAGTGTGTTTGATTTAGTGAGTGGTTGGTTATCGGGCCGGAAAACTATATTTCGAAGCTATCAACTACTAACTTACTTATTGATCTCCCGCCAAAGGATATCTTTTAGCTCGTCGATATTTTTTTGAGCTACTGACGATATGAAAATTGAAGGAACACCGGCAGGTAGTTCCTTTTTCATTTCTGCGGTAAGTTCATCATCCAGCATATCCGATTTGGTAACCGCCAGCACCCGGGGCTTATGTATAAGTTCGGGATTATATTCTTTTAACTCGTGGAGCAAAATTTCGTATTCCTCTTTTATGGTTCGCGGTGTATCTGCAGGAACCATAAATAACAATACAGAATTGCGCTCGATATGGCGTAAGAACCGGAACCCTAATCCTTTACCCTGCGAAGCGCCTTCAATGATGCCGGGAATGTCGGCCATTACGAACGATTTATTACCCCGGTAGGCAACAATACCTAAATTGGGAACCAGCGTTGTAAAAGCATAATCAGCTATCTCAGGCTTGGCGGCAGACACTACCGACAGTAACGTGGATTTTCCCGCATTCGGGAAGCCTACCAATCCCACATCGGCCAGTACCTTTAGTTCCAGTACATTCCATTCCTCTTTTCCATCCTCGCCGGGCTGTGCAAAACGGGGGGTTTGCAGCGTAGGGGTTTTAAAATGCCAATTCCCTAAACCTCCGCGACCGCCATCAGTCAATATTTTGGTTTCACCGTCAGTTGTTATTTCGAATAGTATTTCATCTGTTTCCGCATTTTTGGCGATAGTGCCCAAAGGTACTTCGAGTATTTCGTCGCGGCCGGTTTTACCCGATTTTAACGAGCTCCCGCCCGACTCGCCGTCACCGGCAATCACATGTTTTCTGAATTTAAGGTGGAGCAGCGTCCAAAGCTGGGCGTTGCCTTTAACAATCACATGCCCTCCGCGACCGCCGTCGCCACCATCCGGACCTCCCTTGGCTGTAAATTTATCCCGGTGTAAATGAGACGAGCCTGCCCCTCCATGACCGGAGCGGCAGCATATCTTTACATAATCAACAAAATTGGATCCCTGGGACATTGTTTTTTGAGTCGGAAAAGTCCGGAAAGTCAGTAGAGTCCGGAGTGTGTGAGTTTTATTAAAGAGAACTTAAATTTTCTCCTGTTTGTTTGCCCGGTAACTATCAGGATATCCGGCTTCGGACTTATAGGAACTGATAACAGAGGCAATGGCATCAAATATTTCATCTATCGACCCGATGCCGTTTATGCTTTTAAATTTATGCTGGTCTTTATAGAACCCGGCAACCGGGGCCGTTTTATCGTTATATTCTTTTATCCGTTTGCGGATCACCTCCGGATTAGCGTCGTCCGGGCGGCCTGATTCTTTGCCACGCAATAGCAACCGGTGTTCCAGTTCGTTGTCAGTAACCTCAAGCGCTATCATGCCCGAAATCGGGGCTTTTTTTGTTTCCAGCAATGCATCTAACGCCTCGGCCTGGGCTACTGTTCGCGGGAAACCGTCGAAAATAAAACCCTTTGCATTTTTATTGGCGTCAAGCTTATGACTGATCATTCCGATTACTACCTCATCAGGCACCAGGATACCGGCATCCATTAATTTTTTTGCCTCCAACCCAAGGGTTGTTCCCTGTGAAATTTCGCCGCGCAGCAAATCACCTGTCGAAAGATGGATCAGGCCATATTTTTCAATAAGTTTTTGTGACTGGGTACCCTTCCCGGCTCCGGGAGGACCAAACAATACCAGGTTTAGCATGCTTTTTTCAAATTAAAAGCCTTTCAGTACTACACGGAAAGGCTTATTTTAAGTCCTAAGTCGAGAGTCTTAAGTCAGGGTGGAATTACATTCGACTAACGACTTAAGACTCTCGACTTAGGACTTAACAAAGTGCACTTGAAGGGAGTCGAACCCCTAACCTTCCCGATTTGCAATCGGGATGCTCTATCCAATTGAGCTATGATAGTACAAAAGTGCACTTGAAGGGAGTCGAACCCCTAACCTCCTGATCCGTAGTCAGGTGCTCTATCCAATTGAGCTACAAGTGCTTTTTTTAACGGACTGCAAAAATAGGATTTCTTTTTTATCCGTAACAATATTTTTGTAATTACTTCACCGCCCCGGCAATGGCATTAAAATCAGGCAGGTCGGTTGCCACTTCCAGCACTTCGGCATAAATGATCTTTTGATCTTCATCTATGACAAACGCGGCACGCTTTGAAACGCCTTTCAAGCCCAGTACAAACTCTTTATAAATACAGCCGTACGCGGTTGAAACTTCTTTATTAAAGTCCGAGAGTAGTTCAAATTGGTAATTATTCTCTTCCTTAAATTTTGCCAATGTAAACGGCGAATCAACCGATATACCTAAAATAACGGCATTCAGACCGTCGTAGTAGCCAAAACTATCACGCATGGTGCATAATTGCGTAATGCATGTCCCTGTAAAAGCCATCGGGAAAAAATGGAGTACCACCTTTTTGCCTTTGAAATCGGATAAAGAAACTTCCTTTAGTTGTGCAGATACCAAAGTGAATTGCGGAGCGGGCTGGCCTGGTTGTAATGACATGATGTTTTTTTCTGCAAATAAATAATAATTAAATGATTGTTTGATCCTACTTGCATAATTGCAAAGTCAATTTAATGAAGCCGGCTCTGCCAGACGAAGTAGTCGAAGGAAAATATTTTATTTCTTATAAGGGCTATATTTGCCTCATGAAAGCAGTAGTGATAACCCATCCCGGCGGCCCAGAAGTTTTGCAGCTAATCGAAAAACCGATGCCGGCATATTCAGCTGATGAGGTGCTGGTAAAAATTGCGGCGGCAGGCATTAACCGGCCAGATGTTGCCCAGCGCAGAGGAAGCTATCCACCGCCGCCCGGTGCATCGGTTGATATCCCGGGCCTTGAAATTGCGGGAACGGTGACGGAGATTGGTGCAAATGTTACCCGCTGGAAGAGAGGCGATAAAATTTGCGCCCTGGTAACGGGCGGCGGTTATGCGGAGTATTGCAATGTTCCCGAAGGGCAATGCCTGCCCATCCCGGGAAAGCTTTCGTTTATTGAAGCCGCTTCGTTACCGGAAACATTTTTTACCGTATGGAGCAATGTATTCGACAGGGGTGCTTTGAAAAAAGGCGAAACCCTGCTGGTACATGGCGGATCGAGCGGTATAGGCGTTGCGGCTATTCAGATGGCAAAGGCTTTGGGCAGTCCTGCGTATGTGACAGCCGGCTCTGACGACAAATGCCGCTTTTGCGAAGAATTGGGTGCTGCAAAAGCCATTAATTATAAAACGGAAAATTTTAAGGATGTTGTCCTGAAACTAACAAACGACCGGGGCGTGGACGTAATATTGGATATGATTGGCGGCGATTACACTTCGGACAATATAAAGTCGCTGGCTGATGATGGCCGTTTGGTGATGATTAACATGATGATGGGGAAGGACGTGCAGGTTGACTTATCGCCCATTATGCGCAGGCGATTGACGATAACCGGTTCAACCTTACGCTCAAGGGATGTAGCTTTCAAAGCCAATATCGCGCAAAGCCTCGAAAAAATACTCTGGCCGTTGCTGGCATCGGGCGAAATAAAGCCGGTTATCAGTAAAGTTTTCCAGGCGGCTCAAGCCGCCGAAGCGCATCGGTTGATGGAAAGCAGCGCGCACATTGGGAAGATCGTGTTAAGCTTTGAGTAAACAAAAAGCAGTATATCATCCTGAGGCGCTCGAGGACGAACGCAGGGACCCACCGCACATGTTTCGAGAACCTCAACATGACACCCATTGTTCTCATGGAAATTTAATCCCCGTATAATTGGCAACGTTAACAAAAGGTATGGACGAACCATATTTAGCATTGATAACGCCGATAATTCCATTTGAGATAAAGGCGTATCCCTGCGGAGTTAAATGCACGCCGTCTAACGAAAATAAACCGCCGCTTATATAGTTTGAGGTCAGATTTACCCCGTTAACCGCAATACCCTGCGCTTTGATCTGGTTCAGATACGCAAAAGCGTCGAACACCGCTAACCCATATTTGACGGCAACCGATTTAATGGTTTGATTATATGAGCTCACATAATCCTCGGTCAGCGTCACCTCGTTTTGGTCGAGCACATATTGGCTATCGATCGGTGTAAGCGGCGTTAATCCGTAAGGCAGCGGTCCCAGTTGCGTTGTTACCGGCTGGCCAATTTTAGAAGTGCTGAATGAAAGCAATATCAGGTCTTTGGCTGTTGCTATTCGGGGAGCATAGGTGCCTGATGTGCTTGCGCTGGTCAATGCATTGATATAAATACCGGTAACCGCCGGGTTGGCCTTTTGAACACCGGCCACAATGGCGCCAACCGTCACTGTATTGAAATACGGAATCGACGTTACGTCGGGAACGGTGGCTACTACTCCCTTTTGGCCCCCTGCGGTTAAGCGCGCTATCAAAGCCTGGTATAGCTGGTTAAATTGCGTTTTATCGGTGAGCACATCGCCGGCCCCGCCCGATGTGGCGTAGCTCAGCGCGTCGTTATCACCCAGCCAGCTCGAGAAAAACGTAAACGGCTTGGCGGTAACAAAATCAAGGTAAGTGGTTGCATTGGTTGGCGAGTTGCCTGGCAGCATCCTTTCAAAATAACCATTTAAATTGCCGTAAGGCGCATACAGGATCTGCTGCAGCTTTATTCCCGGTACACCGTAATTATTAATCTCCCCGGTGTACTTGGTGTATAAGGTAGCATTGCCAAAACCGGGTATCGTGATCACCCCACGAATAGCGAGATTGGTTGTAACCTGTTTGATGATTGGCGTACCGTCCGCGTTAAACCCGGCTAATGATAAATACCCCGAGCCATTGGCCTGGTCGGCTGAAAACAACGGCTGTGAGAAAGGGCCGCCGCCCACCAGTTTCATTTGGTTGGCAATTAAATTGGGGAAAGATACCTGCTGGCCGGCCAGGTAAAGGCCGCCATCGGCGTAACCGGCCGTTAAAGAGTTACCCACGGCTATGAACCGCGAAAAATCGGCCGAGCCGCGTGAGGGTTTTGGCGTATTTATTTCGGGCTTGCAGGCGCCCAGCAACAGTAAACCTGCAATGATATATAAGTGTTGTTTTAAAAATTTCGTCTTCATCATTTTTATATTTTACCAGTGATAGGAAAGTGACAGGCCGGGGATATATACATTCGTTTCAAACGTGCCTGCCAGCTGCGACTGACTATTTGTTTGCGTACGTGCCATTAAGTGTTCGTACTCAAATGAAGCATCCACGTTGAGGTGTTGTCCCAGCCGGTAACCGATGCCGCCGGTTACATAAAAGCGGTTGGCATCAGGCGCCTCGGGCGTAACATAGCCGTCGTTCACGGCCGTTGATGCATA
This sequence comes from Mucilaginibacter sp., assembly GCA_028288125.1. Classification (GTDB taxonomy): domain Bacteria; phylum Bacteroidota; class Bacteroidia; order Sphingobacteriales; family Sphingobacteriaceae; genus Mucilaginibacter. Next base: position 1,286 of record JAQBOH010000095.1, on the reverse strand, counting down.
GCCGCCGCCAAAACGCAGGGAAAGGTTGTTAGACGATTTGTACTGCGCACCGCCTCTCAGCACAACCGCATCCTTGTAATTGCGCGGGAAATAACTATCCTGTAAGGACGGTGTGTTTGATTTATAGTCAAAAGCCAGCGCCTTGTATACACTCCAGCCTACTACGTTGACATCTAAAGCCAGTGTCCATTTTTTTGTCGGATAAAACCCAAATCCGATGGAGTTGGTTGCCGGTAGCGGTATAGTAGCATTAAAGGTATTGGGCTGCGGGAAACTGCTCTGTAGCGACCCAGGAACAGTGAACAGGGCATTGCCATCACTAATAGTGGTAGTAACCTGCGAGCGGTGCGTTATGCCCACCGATACGCCCGATTCCGTTTTAAAGTAAACGCCTGCATTCCATCCGTAGCCTTTTCCCGATCCTTTCAGCTCGGCCTGGCCTGTTTGCTGCCCGCTGGCATCCGAAAGCGGCAATGCCTGTTTAAGATCGACACTGCCGTGATTATAAACAAAGCCACCGCCGATACTCAGGTAATCCGTCAGTTTGATGCTGAGCGTAGGCTGAAAATAAATAGCTTTTAAATCAAGGCTTTCAAGCACATATTTGCCTTGCCAGGTGTTGCCCCAGTCGGTCAAACCGCCAAAAGGAGTATAAACGCCAAGCCCGATCTTCCAGAAAGATGCTTTAGGGCCCCAAACTACATAAGCATTAAAAGGATATGCAACTTTATCGGCGGTGTGGTATTGTGTACTGGTATTAAGCGGGTTAAAATCCGACTTAAACAGCAATGGGCTCACGCCTGCCTGCACATAATTTTCGGATAGCATGGCCACCGCGCCGGGATTAAAAAATACCGAGGCGCCATCCTGCAGCAGACCGGTGCCGGTATGCCCCATGCCTATTTGCTGCTGCCCGCCAAGGTTGACCTGGAAGCCCTGCGCCAGCGCTAAAATGGGGGAGAACAGGCAAATGATAAGTACAAGTTTTCTCATGGAAAGGTTATTTATTGAATAAGAAAGAGTGTTTTAAATCAGATCGGCTTAAATAATGGTGATACAAACATATTAAAATTGGTTGTTTATTCAGGTTTAAACTTATAAAAACAATCAGGTTAAAAATCTTTAACGAGGTATTTTAATATTTGCCGATAAATTTTAACTTTGCGCCTCTGAAATGACGGGTGTTTTATAAGGCCTGTGTATTTCACAATAATTACATTAAATACCCGGTAATATATGCCAAACATTGGAAAAATATCACGGATCATCGGTCCGGTAGTCGACGT
>JAQBOH010000069.1 GCA_028288125.1 Mucilaginibacter sp. | reverse complement strand
TCATTGCTGTCGCTGCATTATAATAGCCTTGAAGTAATCATCATAAACGATGGGAGTAAAGACGATTCATTAAATAAGCTCATAAAGACGTACGATCTGCACAAGATCGATTATTTTGTGAACGAGCAGATACCCACCAAACCGGTAAAAGGGGTTTATAAAAGCCAAAACCCGGTATACAGTAAATTAACGGTAGTTGACAAAGTAAACGGCGGCAAGGCCGACGCGCTAAATGTGGGCGTTAATATCGCGCAAAACAAATACTACGTATGCATTGATGTTGACTGCGTGCTTGAACAGGATGCAATATTAAAGCTTGCAAAGCCATTTTTAGAAAGTACCGCCAAACGGGTGATAGCCGTAGGCGGCGTGGTACGCATTGCCAACAGCTGCGAAATAGAAGGGGGCCGCATTGTGAAGGTAAATTTACCCAAACAGTTGTTGCCAAGAATGCAGACGCTTGAATATATACGGGCGTTTTTGCTGGGGCGGATGGCCTGGGCCCGCATAAACGGCCTATTACTTATTTCGGGGGCATTTGGGGTTTTTGACAAGGAAATTGTTATAAAGTGCGGGGGCTATAATGTTAAAACGGTTGGCGAAGACATGGAATTGGTGGTGCGGATGCGCCGTTATATGGAAGAGTCCAAAATACCATACCGCGTAAATTTTATACCCGACCCGTTGTGCTGGACGGAAGCGCCGGCCTCGTTTAAAATATTAGGCCGTCAGCGCAACCGCTGGACACGTGGTACGATCGAAACGCTTCGCATGCATAAAAAAATGTTCCTAAACCCGAATTACGGATTGTTGGGTATGTTAAGTTATCCCTACTGGGTGTTTTTTGAATTTCTGGCGCCAATAGTTGAGTTTATCGGCATTATTTTATTCATAGTGGCTTGTTTAACAGGTGTTATCAGCTATGCAGTAGTTTTGCTTATGATAGGTATTATCGTCCTCGGGATTTTATATTCGGTTTTTGCTATCCTGATGGAAGTATTAACGTACAACCAATACAAGCATAATAAGGATATTTTTCGGCTCCTGCTGGTTGCTATCCTGGAGCCTTTCATTTATCATCCTTTTGTTGTATGGTCAGCCATCAGAGGTAATATCGATCTGTTAAGGAAAAAGAATTCGTGGGGCGAAATGACCAGGCAGGGGTTTGCAAACAAAAAAATCGCAGAATAGAAAAGATTTATATGGTGTCGCACTGCGACAGTGCGACAACCTGCGACACCAAAGTGCGACACCGTAACCTCATTTACATATATTCCAGCTAAAATCGCTTTTGATAACCAACCCCTATATCCAGCTGGTTGCCGTGGGTTTGAAATTGATATTCCTGGTGATCAAGGCTCGCATTGATAAATATGATATTATTCTTGATCGTGTGTCTGTACCCTGCCGAAATGTTGTTCGACCGCAGTTTATAATTGTTGCCGCTATTAAGCAGGATGATATTGCGCGGATCATCCGGGGAGACACCCGTACCTAGGCTTAAAGAAAAATAATCATCAGAGCCGCCGGTGTAATAACGAGCACTTAATGTATACGACTGCGAGATCGAATTATTCGACGGGGTTAAATAAGTACGCAAATTAAACCGGAAGTTTTTATAATACTTTCCCAGCGACGCGGTATACAGCCATGTAGCGCCGGTAAAATACAAATACCTGAAACCGAGTTCGCCTTCAAAGCTCTCCGGCAAGTTGGCATATAAAGAAAATCCGGACCGGTATTTTGGGAACACCCCCTCGTTGCCCGAATAGGCGCCGCTTACATAGGCGTAAAAAACCCTCGAAATATGGGGGTAAGCGTCAATCTCGTACTGCAATCCATTTGAATTAAAGCGGTTTGCATAATTCAGAATCCCGCTGATGGATCCCAAAGCGGTTTGCCTGGTATAATCTACCTCGGCCAGGTGCCAGGGAGTGTTAAATTGTTTGTCAAAGTAAATGTAATCATAGCTGATCCCGATTTTATTGCTTGCCGATTTGTCGCTGATCTTAGCAGCAAATGCCCGTACTTCCGCATTCTTCGGATCGGCTTTGATGAGCTTATTCAAAATAATATTTGCTTCGCGATCTTTCCGCACATCATGCAGGACACGGGCTTTTAAAAATGACAAATCCTTTGACCCGGGGTGATATTTTAACCCGTTATCTATTAGGCCTAACGCTTTTTCCGGATTATGGTTCCAATATTCGAGGTCGCCAAAAGCGAACGACGCGTCTTCATAATCAGGATGTTTATTTAAAACAAATGTAAATTCGGTACGTGCGCTGTCTAATTTGTTCGACCATGTATAAAGTCGTCCCAAAAAAACGTGAAGGTCCGAATAATCAGGGCTTTTAGCTATTCCCTGCTTCATTAAACTGATAGCTAAAGGATAATTTTTCTGATCGAACGCAACGATACGAGCCTGCTTCAACAGATCATCAGGCGAAGTTACATTTTGCCCCCGGGCCAAATTAAAAGTTACGAAAAGAAAAAAAATGGACAGATATATTTTATAATTCATAAAACTGATTGTTCGCTAAACGCAAACAACTTATGCAACTTACTAATATTTTGGCGATTTTTTTGCTTAAAAAGTCAAACTGAAATTAACGTCTTCATTTAATAAAGTGAGGCCGCTATATAACACATAATGTCAAGAAATGTTCAATGCAAATTAGTAGGGCACTATAAAAAGAATATCCCTCATTATTTTCTTCCATCCGGCATAGAAACAATGAAGGATAAATCAAATCTGCGCTTATCGCCAATTACCTCATGCTGTCATGAACGGCGTTAATGGCATCCAGGTGCGCTTTTAAAACAGGTAATGTTTTTGTGGCAAATGCTTTAATATCCGGATCCTTGCAATTTTTTGTTGCATTATCAAATGCTTTGATATCGTTTTTATGGTCGTCGATCATATCGTCAACATAAGCCTTGTCGAAGTCCTTGCCCGATAGTTTACTTAGTTTATCAATAACTTTCTGGTCGGTCGCGTTAGGCCCGGTTGGCAAAGTGATCTTTTTAGTTTTTGCCAGCGCGGCCAGTTTATCATTGGCTTTTGAGTGATCCATAACCATCATGGCGCCAAACTTTTTTACACGTGCGTTTTGTCCTTTTTCTTGTGCTAGTTTACCCAATTCAACTTCCGTCATACCGCCGCTGGCTGCCTCGGCTGCAAATTCCACATCTTCCTTCTCGGGAGTGGTGACCATTTTTGTTGAAGTGTCTTTCACCGCGGTGTTATCCTGGGCGGCACTGTCGGTGATCGCGTTGCTATTGCTTTTTGTATTGCTGTTGCATGCCTGGAGTAGCCATGCGCTTAGCACGATTACTATACCTAACTTTTTCATAACAAATGTTTTGTGTGAGCAATAATTAACAAATTATTTTTTATTTGGTTTTTATATGTACAAAAGGTTCCGCCAGTTAATATAGTGTTATTTATTGCGTTAGCTTAAAGTTTTATTATTTTTGACCACAAATCAAAAAAATATGAATTTCCCGGCAGAACTAAAGTATACCAAGGACCATGAATGGATAAAAGTTGAAGGCAGCAATGCTTATATCGGCATTACCGAATTTGCGCAACGCGAATTGGGTGATATCGTTTATATCGACATCACCGCGATAGGAAAGGAAATTGCCAAAGACGAGGTTTTTGGGACTGTTGAGGCGGTTAAAACGGTATCTGATCTGTTTATGCCGGTTACCGGGACAATAAATGAAGTCAACAAGGGACTTGACAGTAAGCCTGAATTGGTAAACACCGATCCTTACGGCGATGGCTGGATGGTTAAAATTTCTTTGAAGGATGAAGCCGAATTAGGCGGCCTCCTCTCTGCCGATAGCTATAAATCATTGATCGGCGTTTAATGAAACCCGCATTTAAATATTACGGGCCCGCTATTTTGTGGGCCTTATTTATTTTTATGATGTGCACCATTAAATTGGGCGACGTGGGCAATTCGCCCTTATTTTTCCCCGGCTTCGATAAATTGGTTCATTGTGGCTTCTTTTTTGTGCTGGTTGTCTGTTATAGATTTGGTTCAATCAGGCAACAATTACCAAGGTATCTATCGTATAAACCAATAATAATATTTACCTTATTCGCTATACTATACGGGGGTATTATTGAGTTATTACAAAACTACGTTTTTACCTGGCGGACGGGCGATTGGGCCGACTTATTTGCCGACTCGGTCGGGGCAATGATGGGGACGTTTAGTGTATCGGTGGTTATTTACACAATGGGTTATGTTAAAAAATAAATTAAAAATTATCGCGCTATTGGGATTGATCTCTCTTTCATCTTGCGGCATTTTTCATAAAAGCTGCAATTGTCCGCATTTTGGAAAAATTAAACCGATGTGCAAATATGCAGATGTGCAGTTGTGCTGATGAATTAGCCTGATTGATTCAAAATGTGATGTTAATTCTCATCTGAAATCTGCAAATCCGCACATTTGTAATCTTCTTAATCTTATTTGGATTTAATATAAATAAGCTTTACATTTGGCCTAAGTTTTAACTCAAATATGAAGCTTTCACAACTAGAAGTCGGCGAAATTGGAATTGTAAAAGAGTTTACAGACCTTGAAATGTCAGTAAAATTGATGGAAATGGGATGTTTGCCTGGTGAAGAGGTTACCGTTTCGCGTATTGCCCCGCTTGGCGATCCGATAGCTATCACTGTAGCCGGATACCAGTTAAGCTTACGCAAATTTGAAGCCTCGACCATTATTTTGCAATAGTTTGACCATTGAAAGCCGATATAAAAGTTGCACTTACAGGAAATCCAAACACCGGTAAATCCACCCTTTTCAATTTATTAACCGGTTTAAATCAAAAAATAGGAAATTTTCCTGGCGTTACTGTCGATAAAAAAACAGGCTATTGCCCGTTGCCCGATGGCCGCGTGGCCGAAATAATCGATCTGCCCGGCACATACAGCCTTTATCCCAAAAGCCAGGACGAATCCATTGTATTTTCGGTACTGGCCGATCCATCAAATCCGCACAAACCCGATCTTGTTGTTGTCGTCCTGGATGCGAGTAACTTAAAAAGAAATTTACTGCTTTATACCCAGGTGGCTGATTTAAAGATACCGGTTATCATCGCTTTAAACATGATCGACCTTGCGGATAAGGGAGGTATATCCATCAATATCGATCTCTTCGCAAAAAAACTGGGCGTACCCGTTGTGCCGATCTCTGCCAGGAAAAAAGAAGGCATTGACAAGTTAAAAGCAGCCATAAACTTCGCCAATAAAATAGCATTACAGGAAGAATCAATCGACGTTGAAACTATTGCACCCGAATTGATAGGGCAGATAGGCCGGGAATTAAATCTCGACAATCCATATTACGCCCTGCAGCTTGCACATCAGCACGAAACCATAAAATTTATATCGCCTGCCGAAAGCGAGCGTATTGAAGAACTGGAAAAAGAGTTTTCGTTCCACTCCCAAAAAGCGCAGGCTGCCGAAACCATTGCCCGTTACAACTTTATTAACGACCTGCTGTACGACACGGTAAAAGTGCCCGAAACCGCCCGCGACGAAACCGCGAGCAACAAAATAGATAAAATATTAACGCACAAGGTATTTGGCTTTATCATTTTTTTTAGTGTATTGCTATTCATGTTCCAGTCTATTTTCGCATGGTCGGCATACCCGATGGAACTGATAGCTGATCTTTTTGTGTGGATACAAAACAATCTGCATCAACTTTTACCGGCAGGCCCGCTAACCGGTTTGCTGGTCGATGGGGTTATCGGCGGGTTAAGCGGGGTAATGGTATTTATCCCGCAAATAGCTATCCTGTTCGCATTTATTTCGACACTGGAAGATACGGGTTATATGTCGCGGGTAACATTTATGATGGATAAGCTGATGCGCAAGGTGGGGCTGAATGGCAAATCGGTCGTTCCGCTCATCGGTGGGTTCGCCTGCGCGGTTCCTTCTATTATGAGCACCCGTACCATTGAAAACTGGAAGGACCGGATGATCACCATTATGGTTACGCCGCTGGTTACGTGCTCGGCACGGCTGCCTATATATGTGTTGCTTATCAGCCTGGTTGTGCCTAACCGTAATGTATGGTGGCTGTTCAATATGCAGGGTTTGGCCCTTACGGGGATGTATATATTCAGCCTGGTATCCGCTATCGTTGTCGCGTTCGTATTCAAGCTGATATTAAAGGGCCGCGAGCGCGGATATTTTATCATGGAGCTCCCCGTTTACCGCATGCCCCGCTGGAACAATGTGGCTTATTCGATGTACGAGCGTGTAAAAACCTTCGTTTTGCAGGCCGGGAAGGTAATTATAGCCATTTCGGTCATATTATGGGTTTTAGCGTCATACGGCCCCGGCGACCGGTTTAAACAGATAGAACAAAAATACCAGCAGCCCCAATACATGCAAAAGCTTAAGCCCGATGACCTTAACAGGGCCATCAGATCTGAAAAGCTGGAGAACTCCTACGCCGGCGTACTCGGCCACGTCATAGAACCAGTTATCAAGCCTTTAGGGTTCGACTGGAAAATCGGTATCGCGCTGATAACCTCCTTTGCTGCCCGCGAAGTTTTTGTGGGTACTATGGCAACCATTTACAGCGTTGAGGGCAGCGCCGAGAAAATGGAAACGGTACAGAAAAAAATGAAATCCGCGGTAAATCCCGAAACCGGCAAACCTGTATTTTCGCTTGCGGTAGCTTTCTCCCTGATGATGTTTTATGCATTCGCCATGCAGTGCGCCAGTACCGTGGCGGTGGTGTACCGCGAAACAAAAAACTGGCGCTGGCCGGCTATTCAATTCGCTTATATGGGCGTTCTTGCCTATGCGGTTAGTTTGCTGGCATTTAATCTTTTGAGCTGAAAGCTCAAAGCAGAAAGCTTAAAGCATGACATTTTTCCGGCCTGATTGGTCCGTGAATTTTAATTATAAAATTTTGCTTTTCGCTTTCAGCTTTCTGCTTTAAGCTCAAATCCCTATCTTTGACCAGAGGTAAAAATTGGATAAAGTAAAAATTCTTGCTACATATCTTCCGCCCGATGCCGCCCCGCTCATTGGTCGCTGGATCGACTACTTTAAATGTGAATTCAAAATTTCACGCAACCGCAATACTAAATTTGGCGATTACAGGCCGCCGCACTCCGGCAAAGGGCATCGAATCTCTGTAAATTACGATTTAAATCCATATGCTTTCCTGGTTACAACGGTGCATGAATTCGCGCACCTGCATACCTGGAACGAGCACAAGCACAAGGCTAAGCCCCATGGCGCCGAATGGAAAAATAATTTCAAAAAAATGATGCAGCCCTTTTTCGAAACAGATGTCTTCCCGTCCGATGTTAAGCATGCCATCACCAGTTATCTCAACAACCCTGCGGCCTCAAGCTGCTCAGACCTTTCACTTTACCGGGCGCTGCGCAAATATGATACTCCCAAGGAATTGCATACCACTGTGGAGAAGCTCCCGGCTCAATCGCTGTTTAAGCTAAAGGATGGCCGGGTATTCCGTAAAGAAGAGAAATTGCGCAAACGCTATAAATGCACCGAAGTAAACTCAAGGCGCATTTACCTGTTTAGCGCCGTGGCCGAGGTTGAAGTGGTAGAAAACACTTAAGGCGCTATCGCGGTTTAATTCATCAGTTAAACAATCTGTTTAAACAAAAGTTATACTTTTGCGCCCAATTAGCGGTTTAGCTATTGTTTATGAACAAAATCTACGTTTTTATTATATTAATGGCGATGGTAAAAGCGGTTACCGCGCAAGCGCCTGTCAAAAAAGACACCGGCAGTCAACCGACATTTAAACCGGAGCGTTATAACTTTCATTTCCAGCAAACCATCATTACCCAAAATAAACCTGCTTTTAACGCACTCTATAGCGGGAAAAATAGCTTATCTACAAAAGAAGAAACAGAAAGCTCAATTACCACCACTTTTTTTGGCGTTACACGGCTATGGAAAGGGGCTGAAGCCTATTTTAATCCGGAACTTTCGGGCGGATCCGGATTGAGTCAGACTCTGGGTGTCGCCGGGTTCCCGAACGGCGAAACTTTCAGGGTTGGCGGCGTACAGAATAAAATTTATATAGCCCGCCTGTATTTCAAGCAAAATTTTGAATGGGGAAAGGAAAAAGACACCATTGAAAATGATGCGAACCAGTTAGCCGGGTTAAAAAGCAAACGTTATTTCTCGTTCGCGGCGGGCAAATTTAATATGGGTGATTTTTTTGATCAGAATAATTTCAGTCACGACCCGCGCTCGCAATTCATAAATTGGGCACTAATGGACAACGCTGCCTGGGATTACCCTGCTAATACGCGGGGTTACGTGTTAGGCGTTTATACCGAATTGGGGCAACCGGACTGGACGCTTCGTTTTGCGATAACAATGTCGGTAACCCAGGCAAACTCCTCAACCTGGGATGCTAAAATTACCAAAGCCAATACGGAAACAATCGAGTATGAAAAGCGCTATATACTTGGCGGCCAAAAAGGGACTTTACGGCTATTGGGTTTTTTGAACAATGGCAAATTTGGAAATTATGAGCAGGCTATAGCGTTAAGCCCAACAGATCCAAATGTGGATACAACGCAAGCCTACGGCCGCCATAAATTTGGATTTGGCATTAACATGGACCAATACCTAACCCATGACTTTGGCATATTTGCCAAGGCCAGCTTTAACGATGGTCATACCCAAACCTGGTTTTTTACGGAGATCGACCGCTCAGTAACCTTTGGTGGCATTATGAAAGGCACCAAATGGAAACGGATTTTCGACGAGGCGGGTTTAGCCTTTATAGCCAATGGTTTATCAGCACCGCACCGCAACTACCTGGCGGCAGGAGGTTACGGTTTTTTAATAGGCGACGGCAAACTAAATTATTCGCCCGAAATGATAGCTGAGGTGTATTATAAGTTTGACGTTTTCGAAAAGAAATTCTTCCTGACGCCGGATTACCAGTTTATTGTAAACCCGGCGTATAATAAAGACCGCGGCCCGGTGAATGTTTTTTCAATACGGGCCCACGTTGAATTTTAGCGGCTAAACCTTTTGCCGCAGGAAAAGTTTAATTACTATTAGCATGGTGTAAAAACATTATTACACAGTAACTTCCTTAAATGCTCAATATCTACCACAATAAAGCGTGCTATTTTATATGATAAAAAGATTTTTGCTTCCATTGCTGCTGGTTTTTATAGCCAATGCCGGATTTACCCAGCCGAAAAGCGCAGTTACACGTTCGTCTATTACCTTCCGGATAAAGAACCTGGGCATTAACACTACAGGAACAATAAGCGGGTTACAGGCCGATATCCGGTTTAATCCAGCCAACTTATCATCCAGCTCGATTGAGGCTTCCGTAGATGCAAATACTATTAATACTGATAACCCGGATCGCGATGACCACTTAAAAAGCGACGCGTTTTTTGATACGGCACATTATCCGAAGATCACGATGAAGTCGGTTTCGTTGAAGCACAGAAGCGGAAACAATTATACAGGCCAGTTTAATCTTACTATTAAAGGCAGGGTAAAAACCGTCGAAATACCTTTTAGCTGCGTTCAAAAGGGTAACGCGATGGCGTTCAAGAGCTCCTTTAAATTAAACCGCCTTGATTTTGGCGTTGGCGAAAACAGTATGATACTGTCAAATGATGTAACGGTTAATATTGACGCTGAGTTAGAGGTCAGAGATTAGAGATTAATCGAGCATCTTTCGGACTTTACTGACTTTTCCGACTTTCGGGCTAATCTCTAATTCCCAATCTTTTCTAACTAATCACTATCTTTATAAGTATGAAATTTCGCATACTTGTCCTGATCAACGCGGCGGCTGTTGCCATAACCCTTGCGGCTGTAAATTTTTATTTTCGCCATAGCTGGTACGATGTAGCCATAACATTCGTGGTTACACTGATTACCAGCTTTGTGGTTTTCTATTACCTGATAGAAAAATATGTTTACTCAAAAATAAAAATCATCTATAAACTGATCCATAACTTAAAACTGGGCCGCGACCTGCGGGATGCGCTGGGCGAACACATCAGCGCCGACCCGATCAACGATGTGGAAGCCGAGGTAAAAGAATGGGCCCGCGAAAAGAAAACCGAGATAGATGAGTTGCGCAAACAGGAAAAGTTCCGCCGCGATTTTTTATCGAATATCTCCCACGAATTTAAAACCCCGCTTTTCGCTATCCAGGGCTATATTGAAGCTTTGCAGGAAGACGGCTTTGACAACAAGGAACTGGCGCAGCAGTTTTTGGAAAAAGCCGCTAAAAATGTCGACAGGCTGAGTTATCTTATCGAGGATCTTGATGAAATATCCAAACTGGAATCGGGTGAAATACCGGTGAATCTTACCCGATTTAAAATAAATGACCTTATTAAGGAGGTGTTTGAATCAATGGAAACCAAGGCCCGTAAACACGACATCAAATTAGTATTCAAGCAAAAGTATGATGAACCTGTGTTGGTGAATGCCGATAGGGAAAAGATACGGCAAGTGCTGGTTAACCTGATAGATAATTCGTTAAAATACGGAAAAGATGAAGGTACTACTGCGGTGAGCATTTTTGAATTGCACGACCAGGTTTTGGTTGAAGTTACAGACGATGGTATCGGAATCGAAGAAAAATATCTCCCGCGCTTATTTGAGCGCTTTTTCAGGACGGATACCAGCCGCTCAAGGCAAATTGGCGGATCGGGTTTAGGCCTCGCCATTGTTAAGCACATTATTGAGGCACATGAGCAAACCATAAATGTTCGCAGCACCGAAGGTTTAGGGTCAACCTTTGGCTTTACATTACAAAAATCAAAACAAACTTTACCTTTTCCTAACATACCAATTCTAAAAAATTAACATTAATTTAACATTGCAAAGTTACCTTTGGCCAAAATCTCAACAAAAATGTCACTTAACAGTATATTTCAATACTTTGTACCAAAGGATAAAAAGATATTTTCCGCGTTATTTGAACAGGCTGCCAACAATGTAGTTGCCATGGCAACTGTGTTAGTGGAAACCGTTAATTCCACCAATCCGGAAACGCGCGAAGAATTGATCAAACAGATAGATAAGCTTGAAAATAAAGGAGATGAGATAACCCACCAGATACACCTGGAGTTGGGGAAAAACTTTATAACACCATTTGACCGCGAAGATATACACTTACTGGCATCGGCTATTGACGATGTTGCCGATAACATACAGGGCGCCGCCAACCGCATGAGCCTGTACAGGATAGATGACTTTAATGTACCCATTAAAAAACTTTCAGAGCTAATTTTACAGGCCAGCGGCGAGATGGAAAAAGCAATAAGAGAATTAAAAGATTTAAAAAATGTCCGGAATATCGCCGACTCATGCATCCGCATCAATAGTATCGAAAACCAGGCTGATTATGTTTTTGATCGCGCTGTTGCCGATTTGTTTTTATATGAAAAAGACGCCATTCGCTTAATTAAATACAAAGAGATATTAGCCACACTGGAAACCGCCACCGATATGTGCGAAGACGCCGCGGATGTTATGGAATCTATTTTAGTTAAAAACGCATAATAAGCAATGGTAACTCCTGTACTTGTAATTGTTGTTTGCCTGGCGCTTATATTCGACTATACAAACGGCTTTCATGACGCCGCTAACTCTATCGCCACAATTGTGTCCACCAAAGTGTTAACGCCGTTCCAGGCAGTTTTATGGGCCGCGGTTTTTAATTTTTTGGTGTACTTTTTTGTAAAGGAACATAATGTTGCCAATACCATTTCGAAAATTGTACAGGCAAACTTTATTACAATGAACGTAATACTTGCCGGATTGATAGCAGCCATTACGTGGAATTTGATCACCTGGTGGTTCGGTATACCGTCAAGCTCATCGCATACGCTTATTGGCGGATTTGCCGGCGCGGGCATCACCAATGCCCTGTATATGGGAGCAAACGGGTTAAGCGCTGTCAACATGCATTATATACTGCCCATACTGGCCTACATTGTGCTGGCGCCGTTTATAGGTTTAATAATGGCTTATATTGTAACCGTAACGATACTGCACATCTGTAAAAATGCACGGCCATCAACCGCCGAACGCTGGTTTAAAAGGCTGCAGCTGGTCTCTTCAGCCGCGCTAAGTTTTGCACACGGCGGTAACGATGCGCAAAAAGTAATGGGCATATTATATGTCGCGATTTTCACGGCACATATCATTAAAGCGGGCGATCCCATGCCCAATTGGATACCGCTGGCCTGCTATTCGGCTATCGCGCTGGGCACAATGTCGGGCGGCTGGCGAATTGTTAAAACCATGGGTTCCAGGATAACCAAGATAACCCCGCTCGAGGGTGTCAGCGCCGAAACCGCGGCAGCGTTAACATTATTTTTCACACAAAAATTTGGTATTCCTGTTTCAACAACGCATACAACAACCGGCTCCATCGTCGGCGTGGGCTTAACAAAACGCCTTTCGGCCGTGCGCTGGGGGTTAACCATTAATATTATATGGGCATGGATCATCACCATACCGGTATCTGCGCTTGTTGCCGCGGGCATATTCACATTATTAAGAGCGGTACTATAATTGCTTGATCGTCGTTTATAAACGAGCATATTATGAAAAAATCATATTTAATTTTTCCTGCGATTTTTTTATCGGTCGCTTTGACGAGTTTTAATAGCGCACAACCAGCCAAGCCCTCGCCTTTTGAGATTGGGAATGGCTTAAAGCAGGCGCTGGAATTGGGCACGTCAAAAAGCGCTGACCGGCTTTCGCAGGTTGATGGTTTTTTTGCAAACGTTGCCGTAAAGATCATTTTCCCGCCGCAGGCGCAAAAAGCCGAAAAAACGTTACGCAAATTTGGGTTCAACAAGCTTTGCGACAATGTAATCCTTTCGCTAAACCGCGCCGCCGAAGACGCCGCCAAACAGGCAAAGCCTATTTTTATCAGCGCGATAAAGCAAATGTCGTTACAAGATGTCACCAATATATTGCTTGGCGGCCAGGATGCGGCAACCCAATACTTTAAACACACCACTACCGGACAGCTCACCATTACCTTTAAGCCGGTTATACAAGTTAGCCTGGATAAAACAGGGGCGACAAAATATTACGGTGATGCCGCCCGTGAGTACAACAAAATACCGTTCGTGAGTAAAATAAACCCAGATATCAGTGAATACGTAACACAAAAGGCTATCGACGGCCTGTTTTATGAGATAGCGTTAGAAGAGCTGAACATACGTAAAAACATAGGCGCCCGCAGTACCCCGTTATTGCAAAAGGTTTTCGCTTTCGCGGATAAGAACCAGAAGCTGTAAGCTTATTTTACAAATTTCACACGTATTTTCACTTTTTCGGGCTGTCTTGTCGAATTGCCTGTCCAGGCGGGGCCGTTTTTTACCAGTTCGACCGCTTTTTGGTTGGCTGCCGGACTCAATCCTTTTATAATAGCGATATCACTTATTGTCCCCGTTCTGTCCACCAGGAATGATAATTTTACAACTCCTTTTTTGCCATCAGGAGAAACAGCATTTTCTTTTAAATACTTTTTAAAGCCGCTCCATCCTGCTTGTGGATGCGCGTTTACGACAGTGACATTGTCTGTCGTTCCCGAAGCACCATAACCAGTTACCACCACTTCATTAAGTGTGCTATTGGCCGGTTCAAGCGCTATGGTGTTGAGCGAGTCGCGGTTTTGGATATTTACCTGGCGGGTGGAGTAACCGATATAGCCAACAACCAGCTTTGTTTTGCTGCTGTCAGCAGATAAGTTAAACATGCCGTTTGCATCGGTAACGGCGCTTGCGTTTGTTCCCGGCACCCTAACGGTGGCGCCCACAATAGGTCGTCCATCGTCCTCGCCGATTATCTTGCCCTTTATCGTTTTCCTGGGGACCATAGCATTATTGGGGAATGATCCCGTCCCCCGTATCATCACTCCGGCTGCGCGGCCCTGCAATAACTGCTCAGCCCCGGGTGAAACTGTCGATACCGCCGCTGATAAATCCTTTTTCTTTTGGCTGGTGTACCCCATCACGATAACTTCATTTAGAGAAACATCTTTTAGTTCCTTAGCTTTGCTTTTATCACTAATGCTGGCTATTTGGTCGGCAACAATAGCTGGACCGGGAACGGCAGTAACCTGCTTGTTTGCTGCGGCTGATTTTTTTATATGTACGAGACGAGGCTTTGCCCTTAAAGTTGCTATCTCAACCGGTTTTGTGGTGTCAGGTTTTGCGATGTCGGATTGTGGGGGCAGAACTGGCTTTGCTTTAATTTCGGTCGTAGTTACCTGTCCGAACTTTGTTTTTTCCGGCTGACTTTTGTAAAGCCAAAGTCCGCCAATAGTTAAAACCACAAATATGGAAGCCGCGATGGCGATAAATTGCAAAGGAATTATACGCTTTTCCCTTCTGGCCACGCGCTGTTGCAAACGACCGGCCAGTTCATCCAGGTGAGGCTGCTGATTGCCGCGTGTCTTTTCATACCCGTCAAGCGCATCCATTAAAAACGGGTCATCCTGCGCCCGTTTCTCAAACTGGTGCATAGCCCGGGCATCAAGCTCTCCGTTCAGATACTTCCTGATCAATGATATGTCAGTTTCTTTTTTACTCACTATTTTTCTCTAAACAAATTTTAAGATTGCGTTTACCATTCTGAATGTAGCTTTTCACTTCATTTAAACTGAAACCTGTAGCGCCGGCTATTTCCTTATAACATTGTTCTTTCAAGTAAAATAACCCGATGCTTTGTTTTTGAGCCGGGGGCAGCTTATCCATACAACGCTCCAGGGCTATCATTGTCGCTTCGCTTCTATCACTATCAGGATTCAAAAAGACCGGTAATTCCATAATATCATTCAAACTGATTACATCCATTTTTTTTCCAGAACGCAGCTGCATCAAACAATAGTTCCGGCTCAGTACATATAACCAGCTACGGAATTGTTTTATTTCGTATTTTTTTACCTTGACGGTGAGCTCCTCAAATATTGCCATTACGGCATCTTTTGACTCTTCCTCGTCCCGCAGGTATTTAAGGCATACGCCATATACCAGGGGTACATATCCTTCAAAAAGCCGGCCTAAAACAGCCAGGTCACCGTTTTTACGATAGCTGTTTAGCAGTTGCTCATCGCCTGCATCATTAGGTTTAATTGGCCGGTTAAAAAAATCCATTACGGGGCGGCTAAAATAATTTTTTTTACCGGGTTATGGAAATTCGTTTCCCGGCGCATCCTTATCAAAAATTAAAACCACACGATCATGAAAAAGCTATTATTAATGATTTTATTATTTGGGGGCTTAACCGGGTTTAAGCAAAGCAATACCCGGCGCATCAGCGGCAAGGTTTACGACAGGGCTGATGGCTCATCCATACCCGGAGTGACGGTTAAAATTGAAGGAACAAACATCGGCACCCAAACCGACGCAACCGGCGCATATAGTATTAATTTGCCGAATGGTACAGAGCGTTTATCTTTTAGCTTCACAGGGTACCAAACTAAAACCGTAAAACCTGGTAAAAACAATATTCTGAATGTTTATCTTGAAGCTGACTCACACACGCTCGCCGAAGTTGTGGTTACCGGGTACGCTGTGAAACAAAAAAGAGATATTACGGCCTCCGTGTCGGTTATCAACGCTGCCCCGGCAAAAACGCTTGCAGAAAAGTCGTTGTTGCAAAGCCAAGTTGCCGGCGTAAGTGTAAGGGATAGGTCAGCAGTTACATTAAACAGTATCCGCACAACACAGATCAGTAACCCAGCTTCTATTACCGACGAAAGCTATAAAAACATTTCTGAAAATGGTTTTAACGATGTTATAAGTAACCCGTTATCAACTTTTTCAGTTGATGTGGATGCGGCTTCATACAGCAATGTACGGCGTTATATAAACAACGGGCAATTGCCGCCGCCGGATGCTGTGCGTATTGAGGAAATGATCAATTATTTCCACTATAACTTGTCCGGCCCAACCAATAACGACCCTGTGGCTATACACACCGAGCTTTCGTCAGCTCCGTGGAACAGCAATCATCGCCTGCTGCGCATCGGCCTGAAGGCAAAAACTATCGACGTTAACAAATTGCCACCATCAAACCTGGTGTTTTTAATTGATGTATCCGGTTCTATGGATGAGCCCAATAAGCTCCCACTTGTTAAAGCCTCAATGAAAATGCTAACAGAACAGTTGAGATCTGAAGATAAAGTAGCCATTGTAGTATATGCCGGCCAGGCCGGGCTTGTGCTTCCGGCAACAAACGGAAATAAAAAGGAAACCATCAATAGTGCCATCGATAATTTAAGCGCGGGCGGCTCAACTGCAGGAGGCGAAGGCATAAAACTAGCTTATCGCATTGCCAGGGAAAATTTTATGACTAAAGGAAACAACCGTATTATAATGGCAACCGACGGCGATTTTAACGTTGGCCCGAATAGCGACGAGGACATGGAGCACTTGATAGTGAAAGAGCGTGAAAGCAAGGTGGCCATTTCGATTATGGGCTTTGGAATGGGTAATTTAAAGGATAGCAAAATGGAAACCCTGGCCGATAAAGGCAACGGAAACTACGCGTATATTGATAACATTACTGAAGCCCGGAAGGCGTTGGTGACCGAATTTGGCGGCACCTTATTTACCGTAGCCAAAGATGTAAAAATTCAAATTGAATTTAATCCCGCTAAGGTACAGGCGTACCGGTTATTAGGTTATGAAGACAGGATGTTAAATAAAGAAGACTTTAACAATGACAAAAAGGACGCCGGTGACATGGGCTCGGGCCATACCGTAACAGCTTTTTATGAGATAGTACCTGCCGGAATAAAAGACGATTATTCAGTCAGCGTCGATCCGCTTAAATACCAAAAGCCCGCGCCGTTTCCGGCTACTAGGGTGTCCGGCGAAATGCTGACCATCAAATTCCGGTACAAACAAAATGATTCGTCGGCCAGCAAAATGAGCTCTGTTACCGTAAGCGATGAACCCAAAAACCTGGATTCCACATCTGCTGATTTCAGGTTTGCTGCTGCGGTGGCCGGGTTTGGTATGCTGCTTCGCGATTCGCAATATAAACAGCATGCAACATTCGACCAGGTTATTAGTATGGCCAGGGCCGCCAAAGGCCAGGATGAGGACGGCTACCGCTCTGAATTTATACGGCTCGCTGAAAGCGCTAAGCTACTGGTAAAAAACGAGTTGTTGTCAACCAAATAGGCTATTACCGGGGATGTCCTCGGGCATCCCCGGTAATGTCAAAGCCTGCGTTGCACATCTGCCCATAATTATCTTATTTTTACGGCCGTAATGGCCACCCGCACAAAATTATATTTCGCCTCCGACTTTCACCTCGGCACGGGCAACTATGCCAATAGCCGCGAACGCGAGGACCGGCTGGTGCGTTGGCTCGACACCATAAAAACCGATGCCGCCGAAGTTTTTTTGATGGGCGATATTTTTGATTTCTGGTTCGAATACAAAACTGTGGTACCTAAGGGATACATCCGCTTTTTAGGCAAGCTGGCCGAACTGGCCGATGCAGGCGTAAAAATTTACCTGTTTAAAGGTAACCACGACATGTGGATGTTTGATTACTTTGAGCATGAGCTGGGTGCAACCATTATAAGTGATGAATTGGAAATTGAGCGAAACGGAAAAAAGTTTTACCTGCACCATGGCGACGGCTTAGGCCCCGGCGACACATTTTATAAATTTTTAAAGTGGTTTTTCCGCAGCCGGTTTTGCCAGTGGCTGTTTGCCCGCATACACCCTAACCTGGGTGTGGGAATTGCCAATTACTGGTCGCGGCATAGCCGGATAACCAGCGAGAAAAAAGAAGTCAATAAACCAGGCCAGCACGAGTGGCTGGTTACCTATAGCAACGAACTGCTCAAAACACATTTTTACGACTACCTCATTTTCGGTCACCGCCATTTGCCGCTGGATATTCAGCTAAACGAAAAAAGCCGTTACTTTAACCTGGGCGAATGGGTGAATTACCATACCTACGCCGTGTTTGATGGTGAAAGCGTTACCCTCCATTATTTCGAAAACGCGGCCCCTGTTATCGCGTAATCTTTCCTCCTCCCGCAATCACCAGGTGTTCGCTTTATTAAGAGATGAACACCGCGAACGCGCGAACACCTGAATTTTAGCTGAAAGTTACAGGTCGGCTACGCCGGTTTACAAAGCGATATGAAATGACACTATTATATCTTATTTTTTTTAAATTAGGCAAAAACTAACTTATCACATTTAAATATCCCGCCGCGTAATTGCATAACGCAGGTTTTTAGTGTGACCATTGAATTGAAATTTGCACATGAAAACCGGTATAAAAGTAATATTGCTGCTCTTCACCTCAGCATTAGCCAATGCACAACAGCATTTACCTGATAGTACTGCCCAGGCATTAAAACATGCATCAAACGACTCATTACGTTACGTGGCAAATACACAGGCCTATTTCTATTTCGAAGAAACAAACAGGGATAGCGCGCTTTACTATATTGACAATATCTTACCCCTGGCAAAGAAAAACAATAAACCACTGCTCATTGCAAGGGCGCTTGACAGTAAAGGCTATCAACTAACAGGCTCTGGAAGATACGCGGAAGCGCTTAAGCTCTTTCTCCAGGCGTTTGCCATTGCCGGCGATCCAAAAAACGCTGATAATAGCTGGTTTTTTAATCCTAAGCTAACGCCCGAAAAAACAAGGCTTTTAATGCTGGCGCTCACACATCACATGTTTGCCATACTGATGGACAGAACAGAAAATACAGGGCAGATGATCTTCCATTTCAGGGAGGCAAAAAAAATCGCCCTGCAAATCAATAACCCGTTACGTGTTATGCTTGCCGACATGAACCTTGGAAATGCATATATCATCATTAACAGGATTGATTCCGCTTTAATTTTTGAAAACGAGGCGAGAAACATCGCTATAAAAACCAGGCAAAAAAGATACCTGGGCTACGTGTTAGGCGCCCTGGGAGACATTGCGTTGAAAAAAGGCGACAAGACAAAAGCAAAGCAGTTGTACTATGAAGGCGTTTATTTGTCTGTTGAGCAAAACAACGTAGCTAACCAGATATGGAATTATCGTAAACTGGCCAGTCTTTACCTTGCCGAAGGCCAAAAAGATTCAAGTCTTTATTTTGCTGCAAAATTACTCGGCGCTTTCAAAACTTTGGGCGCTTCAACAAGTCAGCAGGCTAACATCGGCACGGCTTATGAGGAACTGTATCTCAGTTATAAATTAAGGAATCAGCCGGACAGCGCTTTTAAATATGCTCAAATTGCCCTGGTTAAAAAAGACAGCCTGTATAAAGAAAGGATTGCAAACCTGGCCCGGTTCCAGAATATGTCCTTTCAGGAGCAGCTGCGTTTACAGGACATTGAAAAAGAAAAAGCGCTTTACCAAAGTAAGATCAGAACCGATGGGCTGCTTACCGGGCTTGGTGTTTTCGTCATCGTGGCATTGATACTTTACCGCAATAATCAGCAGAAACAAAAAGCCAATAAGGTATTGGAAAATACACTCACTGATCTCAAATCTACCCAAACCCAGCTCATCCAATCCGAAAAAATGGCTTCGCTTGGCGAGCTTACCGCAGGTATTGCGCACGAGATACAGAACCCGTTAAATTTTGTGAATAATTTTTCGGAAGTGAATACAGAGTTGCTTGATGAGATGGAACAAGAGATAGAGAAAGGTGATCTGGCAGAAATAAAAGCCATCGCCCTGGATATTAAGGAAAATGAGAAAAAGATAAATATGCACGGTAAACGCGCCGACAGCATTGTAAAAGGCATGCTGCAGCATAGCAAAGCCAGCAGCGGCGACAAAGAGGCGACAAATATCAATGCCCTTGCCGATGAATATATGCGTCTGGCTTACCACGGCTTGCGTGCAAAAGACAAATCATTCAACGCTGAATTAACCACGCATTTTGATAAAAACCTCCCACAAATAAATATTGTACAACAGGATATTGGCCGGGTGCTGCTTAACCTTTTTAACAATGCTTTTTATGCCGTACATGAAAAGCAGAAAACTACCGGCGCGGATTACAAGCCCGAAGTAACAGCAACAACATTAACTGAAAATGGCCAGGTCATCATTAAAGTGAATGATAATGGTACTGGCATTCCTGATGCAATAAAGGATAAGATCATGCAGCCTTTTTTTACTACTAAACCTACCGGCGAAGGAACAGGATTGGGCTTATCATTAAGTTATGATATTGTGGTGAAGGGGTATGGGGGGCAAATGTCTTTGGATACACAAGAAGGCGAATACACTATGTTTACCATTTTATTACCGTTATCATGAAAAAACTTTTGTTTGCATTCCTTCTTTTGTTTTTTTCGTCTGCTTACGGGCAATCTCAAAATAATAGCAATTTTAATCTTAATTCCCTTCCGGCAAACGTAACCAATCAATGGAAATTTCACGCCGGCGACGATCCAAACTGGGCTGATACAGCTTTTAACGATAGTGGTTGGCAGCATGTTGACCTTACACAGGAACAACATTTTTTACCACAGGTACGCAATGCGCAGATCAGCTGGTTCCGGCTTGCCATCAATGTGTCGCCAGCATTGCAGAATAAGTTTGTTGCGCTTATAGTAAACCAATATGGCGCAGCAGAAATTTATTTCAATGGTGTGTTGGTCCGCAAGGTGGGCCAGGTAGGTGCCGAAAATACCAGGGAGCAAGCCGTTCGTTCTGTACGCGAACCGTTAACCCTGCAACTTACAGATGCTCCGCGTCAATATGTTGCTATCAGGTATTCGTTCAATCGCTCAAACATGATAGTTGGCTATGGCAACCCGGTTATAGTCGCCACATTTAAGCAGGTTGAACAAGCCTGGGATTCTTTTTTCGACAAAGTCGATTTCTACACCACCCGCTCATGGGTATCGGGCGGTTTTATGCTGTTGGCCATTCTACAACTTGCCATTTACTTTTTTAACCGCGAACGAAAGGTAAACCTCTATCTTGCACTTTATGCCCTTATGCAGCTTGTCACACTCTCCGACGGGCTACTAATACCAATGCTGCGAAGCACAGGATGGGCCACCTTTATGACGGTCGTCTTTAATATAGCAGCACCCTTAGATTTTATTTTTTTTATGGCGATGGCCTATGCGTTTTTCGGTTATGTGCGGAGCGTATACTTTAATTGTCTGTCGGCACTTTCCTTTGTGGTTATCATTATTCAGTTTATTGGTGACAATGCTCAAGATGAACATATACTGGCTATTTTTGCTATTGTTTGTTATCTCGAAATTATCAGGATATCAGTTAAAGCCATGCGAGAAAAGAAGAGCGGCGCCGGGCTATTCTTAACAGGTATCATGATCGCCCTGCTTTTTTTCATATCATTTAATATTGCTAATTTTACTTTACTGCAACCGTATTTGCTTATCTGCTTTGAAGTGGCCTTGGCTTTTCTTACCCCCGCAATCATTCTTTCGATACTTTTGGCACGAGAGTTTGCCCAAAACCTAATTTTTCTTCGCAGTAAACTGGTTGAAATACAAACATTGTCGGCACGCAACTTGCAGCAGGAAATAGAAAAACAGCAAATACTCTCGAAGCAAAATGAAATACTTGAGCAGAAAGTAACTGAACGCACTACCGAGCTTAATAGCTCTCTTAACAACCTCAAAGCCGCCCAAAATCAACTGATCCAGTCCGAAAAAATGGCATCGCTTGGCGAGTTGACGGCAGGCATAGCACATGAGATTCAGAATCCGTTAAACTTTGTAAATAACTTTTCGGAGGTCAATACCGAGATGATCGACGAACTTGAAGGCGAACTCAAATCGGGCAATGTAGATGGGGCTTTAGCGATCACGGCAGAAATTAAAGCGAACGAACAAAAGATCACCCACCACGGCAAACGCGCCGACAGCATAGTTAAAGGTATGCTGCAGCACAGCAAGGCAAACAGCGGTACCAAAGAACTGACAAATATCAATGCATTAGCCGACGAATATATGCGGCTTTCCTATCACGGCCTGCGTGCAAAAGACAAATCGTTCAATGCCGAACTAACGGTTCATTTCGATAAAAACCTACCTCAAATAAATATTGTACAACAGGATATTGGCCGGGTGCTGCTCAACCTGTTTAACAATGCTTTCTACGCCGTACATGAAAAGCAGAAAGGTACCAGCGGGGATTATAAGCCTGAAGTAACAGCAACCACTTTAACTGAAAACGGCCAGGTCATCATTAAAGTGAATGATAATGGTACTGGCATTCCTGATGCAATAAAGGATAAGATCATGCAGCCTTTTTTTACTACCAAACCGACCGGCGAAGGGACGGGACTGGGATTGTCGTTAAGCTACGATATTGTAGTAAAAGGGCATGGCGGAGGTATCCGTGTTGATAGTGCAGAAGGAGAGGGATCGGAATTTATTGTTTCATTGCCCATCAAATCTAATTCGTGATGAAGAAAATCATTTTATTAGCCTTTTTATCGATCATTTATGGTAAAAGTTTTGCCCAAAACAGCAAAGGCGACAGCCTAAAACATCAATTGGCTATTGCGAAGCAGGATACCAGCCGGATATTACTCATTTCAGACCTGATCAGTTATTATATTTACAATAAACCCGACTCGGCGTTTAAATACGGCGCAAGCGGGTTAAAACTGTTACAAAAAACAAACTATCCGAAAGGCGAAGCAAACCTATTAAACCGCTTAGGTTTTTTATATAGGGAGACAGGCAACCTGCCCAAAGCTTTAGATTTTGCGATCAAATCATTAATAATTAGTGAGCAAAATCATGACTTATCAGAAAAAGGCCGCGCGCTCAACTTATTGGGGGTGATTTATTTCGATTTGGGAGATTTCATAAAGGCGATCGGTTACTATCAGCAAATGATAGAAATTGCTAAAGGATCGAACAACCAGTTACTTATAGATGCGGGTGCGCTCAATGTTGCCTCATGTTATCTTGAACTCGGTAAACTAAATTCCGCTGATTCCTGTATCCGGATTGCATATCATGATTTAGTAAACTTGCAAAGTGGCAGTGCCATCTACCTCTGGCGGGACATGGGTCGCCTTGAAGCAAAATCCCTGAATTATCCGCTTGCATTGATTCATTTAAAAAAATCAGGTCAAATAGCGCTGCGCGACCATGATCACCGAAATGTAGCTTATGTCGATGTTCTGCAGGCCAATGTGTTTGAAAAAACGAATCAAACTGATTCCGTTATCTTTTATTCAAAGTTAGGTTTGCAAGAGGCGAAATTCGGGCCATATAACAAGTTTATATTGATGTCGGCCGAATTGCTTGTAAGGGCCTATAAAACCAAAAACGATTTCAAAAATGCGTTGCTTTACCGGGAGCTTGCGGCAAAAACAAAAGAAGGTTTGTTTGGGGCAGGTAATATACAGGCCATAAATGAAATAATAGCGCAGGATAATGCCCGCAAAAAAGAGATAGACGCGCAAAAGATCGCCTATCAAAACCAGGCAAGGCTATACGTATTAATTTTGGGGTTGTTTATCCTTTTGGTCGCCGCATTGCTGCAATGGCGCAACAGCCGCCAGCGCAAAAAAGCCTACCTGCTGCTGCAACAGCAAAAGGATGAAATTGAAGCGCAAAAAGCCCTGGCGGTGATCGAGGCGGCGCTCGAACGTGTGCGCGGCAAAACCATGGCAATGCACCACAGTGAAGAACTAGCCGAAACAGCCGCTGTCCTTTTTCAGCAATTAAGTGAATTAGGTAATCAACCCGCCCGAATTTCAATAGGCATACCGGATGAAGAAAATGCCATCGTTAAATTTTGGGCTACAGACCAGGAAGGTGATCAAATCAACATCAGCTTTTCGGCAAGGTTGAACGAGCGAACCATGTCGAAAATGTATGCGGGATGGAAAGAAAAAATAAAATCACTCAGCATAGATATGCAGGGAGTGGAACTAAACGAGTGGGTTCGCTTTTGCAGGGAAGAAATGGGTATAATTATCAGGGATGATCTGCTAAAGGAACAAAGGATACATACCGTAGGCTATTTCTCCCAGGGGTGGATTAATTATACCACACATCACCCTCTTTCGGCAGAAACAATAACGGTATTGGAACGATTCGCTGCCGTATTCGAACAAACCTATACCCGCTTCCTCGACTTGCAAAAAGCGGAAGCCCAAGCACGGGAAGGACAAATAGAGGTAGCCCTCGAACGTGTGCGCAGCAAAACCATGGCGATGCACAGCAGCCAGGACGTTGCGGATACCGTTGCCCTTATGTTTGACGAGCTGGTTAAACTCGGCATTGAAAAAAATATACGCTGCGGCATTGGGATTCTAGATGACACGGAGCATATAGAGTTGTGGACAGCGTTTAATAACCCGGAGGGTCAGGTTTCTTTGATCATTGGAAGCCTTGATATGACGACCCACCCCCTGCTTCGAAATTTGTACAACGCCTGGAAAAACAAAGAAGATCATGCTTCATACGAAATGGCCGGCGATGATTTAATCGCATATTACCGTGTTATAAACGATGCGCCTGATTACCCCACACAATTTGACATGGCATCGTTACCGGCTAAACAATTTCACTATGATTTCTTTTTCCCGGAGGGTACCATTTTTGCTTTTTCACCTAACCCGTTAACGCCGGAAGCTATACAAATATTCAAGAGATTTACCGGTGTTTTTGGCTTAACCTACCGCCGCTATCTCGATCTTCTAAAAGCAGAAGCGCAGGTTCGGGAATCGCAGATCCAATTGGGGCTCGAACGTGTGCGCGCAAGAGCTATGGCTATGCAAAGTTCTGGCGAGCTGGCCGAAATGGTTGACATGGTTTTTAAAGAATTGACCAAGCTCGATTTTGGGCTTACGCATTGTGCTATCGCTATTGCAGATGCCGATTCGGTGGGCCTCACGCTCTGGCAGGCCAATTCCGAAGCTGATCAGCCCCCGGTTTCCTTTTACAGAAAATCGTTTGATCATCCTTATCCCAATGCGGCATATAAGGAATGGAAAAAAGGAACCCCGAAATGGGTGTATCACTTAAAAGGGGCTGAAAAAAAAGCCATGCATGATTATTACGCAAGCAGCCAGGAAACTATGTACGTATCCAATGCGGTAAAGGAAGGAATGGCTGCGTTCGATAGTATTATTTTGTCGCACTCGTTTAACAACTTCGGCTATTTACGCACCGATACTACGGACCCTTTATCGGAAGACAATCTCGATATAGTTTACCGGTTTGCGAAAGCATTTGATCTGTGTTACACCCGTTTTACTGATATTAAGCAAGCGGAGGCACAAGCCAAAGAATCTCAGATCCAACTGGCATTGGAGCGCGTACGCGCGCGTACCATGGCCATGCAAAAGAGCGAGGAGCTGAGAGAGGTTATCCAGGTGGTATATGATCAGTTGGTTCAATTGGGCACACAGGTTGACCAGGCCGGCTTTGGCATGGATTACAGGGAAAGTAATGACTGGAATCTGTGGATAGCCGATCAGGGCCATGAACACCCCGACCTTGTTCATATCCCATATTTCGATACCCCGCAGTTTAACCTGTTTATTGAAGCCAGGGATAAGGGGTTGGATCATTTTTCCGACGAAATGACGTTTGAAGAGAAGAATAAATTTTTTGAAGAATGTTTTAAGCATGGGCGGGTATCCGATGAAGCAAAAGAATTTATCTATAGCCGCCCCGGCTGGTTTACAACCACTGTATTGCTGGAAAACGTGACCCTGTTTATTACTAATCTTGATGGGATTCCCTATTCTGAAGCAGAGATAGCGGCATTTATGCGCTTCGGTAAGGTTTTCGAACAAACCTACCGGCGCTATCTCGACCTGAAAAAAGCCGAGGCACAAGCCAGGGAGGCAAACATTGAAGCAGCATTGGAGCGTGTGCGCGGTCGCACGATGGCCATGCACCATAGCAGCGAGCTGCCGGAAATATCTTTTTTACTTTTTCAACAATTGAAAGAATTGGGTGAAATGGCTATACAAAATTCAATTGGGATAGTTAATGAGAATGAAGGAGTTGTTGAGTTATCTACTACTGTACATGGCAGTCATTTGCTAAAAACGCTGAATGTGCCAATAGACGACCCCTATTTAATGGCTAAAGCAGTTACTGCATGGAAAGCAAATCGGAAGTCGTTGACATTGGAGTTTGAAGGAGAAGAATTGAAAAATTATAATGAGCTGCGCAATAGTTTTATGGAAACGGAAACAAATTTCCCCGAAGACCGGTGGGTTGTCAATATCAGTTTTTTTTCGAAAGGATGGCTGTCATTTTCTTTCAATAAAAATGTTTCGGGGGAAATAATTTTGGCGCAGGAAAGATTTGCCAATGTTTTTGAACAAACCTATACCCGTTTCAATGATTTGCAGCAAGCAGAAGCCCAGGCGCACGAAGCCAAAATAGAAGTGGGTTTAGAAAGGGTTCGGGCAAAAGCGATGTCGATGCAGACTTCGGAGGAATTAAACGAGTTGATCGGAACGGTCTTCGGCGAATTGACCAAACTCGACGTTGTGCTTACCCGTTGCCTCATCATGATCTTTGATCCGGAAATAAAGTCGTCACGGTGGTGGATGGCCAATTCCGAGGCGCCGGCGGAGCCGATGAATTACCTTGTACAATACCACGAGCATGATGCTTATACAAGCTATATAAATGCGTGGGAGGAACGAGTTTTAAAATGGCAGTATGAACTGAAGGGAAAAGTGAAAAAAACGTGGGATGATTTTCTGTTTACAGAAACAGAGTTATCACTTTTGCCGGACCCGGTCATAACCGGCATGAAAGCGCCCGAACAGGTGATCCTGTCGGCATCGTTTAACAATTTCGGCTGCCTCACGCTGGTTAGTCTCGAGCCGTTATCTGATGAACATTTTGACCTGCTGCTTCGCTTTGCCAAAGTGTTCGACATGAGCTATACCCGCTTCAACGACCTGAAACAAGCCGAAGCGCAGGCAAGGGAAGCCCGAATTGAAGCCGCTTTGGAACGGGTGCGCAGCAAAACGATGGCTATGTATAGCAGCGAGGATATTGATGACGTGGCTATCACAATGTTTGATGAATTGGTTAAGCTGGGTGTTGAAACCACAATTAGATGTGGTGTTGCGATCATTCATAACATAAAAAAAATGGAACTATGGACGGCCGCATCAAGCCATGATGGAAGCGCTGCCCTGAGTAAAGGCTATATAGATATGACATTGCATCCCCTGCTGCGCGGTGCATATGACGCATGGAAAAAACAAGAAACCGTTTTTTCCTATGTCCTGGCTGGTAATGACGTGGCGGATTACTACAGGATACTTAGCGAATACGCAGATTACCCGTTTCAATTGAATATAGATACGTTGCCCGAAAGACGTTTCCATAATTCATTTGTTTTTCCCGAAGGCACGCTTTACGCTTTTACCGATGAACCCCTATCAGCCGAGGCGATGCAACTGTTTAAGCGGTTTGCCGGCGTTTTTGGTTTAACATACCGCCGTTTCCTTGACCTGCAAAAAGCGGAAGCACAGGCCCGCGAGGCAAGGATAGAAACAGCTTTAGAAAAAGTGCGGGGCAAAGCCATGGCCATGCACAATAGCCGGGATGTGGGCGATGCTACCGCCCTTGTATTCAGCGAATTGTATAAGCTGGGAATAAGTACCATCAGGTGCGGCGTTGTGATCATTGAAGAGTCCACAAAGCTTATGGAGGTTTGGTCTGCTACCTCGCCCGGGGAGGGCAAGGTGGATCAGGGAAGCGGAAAGCTGGATATGACCACCCATCCCTTATGGCAAAACCTTTTCAATATCTGGAAACAAAAGAAAACTACGTTTACGTACGAACTGGCGGGGCCGGACCTTTTGAGTTATTATAAGGCAATTTCAGGCGCGCCAGGCTACAATGCGCCCGAAATCGACCCCGGTTACGCCGTTTTGGGTGATCCTTCTAATACCAGGCAGTATTGCAGCTGTTTTTTATTCGCCGAAGGCGGGTTGTTCACTTTTACTAAGGAACCATTCCCGCCCCAGGAAAGCAAAATATTAGAAAAGTTTGCCGCGGTGTTTGCTCTTACCTATAGGCGCTATCTCGACCTTAAACAAGCTGAAGAACAAGCACGTGACGCGCAAATTGAAGCGGCGTTGGAAAAAGTGCGGGGTAAAGCCATGGCTATGTATAACAGTAAGGACTTGTCTTCCACTGCCAGCATGGTTTTTACGGAATTAAGAAAGCTTGGTATTGATCCCTTACGCTGCGGTGTGGGGATAGCCGGTAAGGGTTCGCGTAAAGTGCTGCTTTACTCAGCAACTACTTCTGCTGAGGGTGATAACCTGGCGCTGATGGGCTGGGTAATGCTGGCCGGCCATCCCGTGTTGGAAAAGATACAGCAATCGATAGCAACCAATGAAGATTATTTCCCGGTATTAAAAGGAAAACAGCTTAAATTGTATTATGAAAAGCTTTTATCAGGCTTGTCGCTTCCTTCTGTCCCTGATTGGGAAACCGGAAACGAGCAATTCGGCCATTTTTTTCCGTTCCAGGACGGCTGCCTGTACGCGTGGTCAGAAAAGCCTTATGGTGAACCGGACATGAAAATTTTAAAGCGGTTTGCCTCCGTAATCGATCTTACCTTCAGGCGGTACATTGAATTGCAGAAATCAGAAGCCAGTGCCCGCGGGGCAATAAGACAGGCCTCGCTCGACCGTATGCGCGCCCAAATCGCCTCCATGCGCTCAACCAACGACCTGCAAAGCATCACGCCTTTAGTTTGGAATGAGCTAACCGCCTTAGGCATACCTTTTATCCGCTGCGGCGTTTTTATCGTAGATGAACAGCAAGAAGTTATCCATTCCTATCTTTCCACTCCCGATGGAAAAGCCATCGCCGCGTTCCCATTGGGTTTTAACGCCGACGGCATCGCCAAAACCGTGTTGGCCAGCTGGCAAAAAAAACAATTTGCCGCCGTCCATTGGAATGAGGAGGAATTTAAAAAATTATCCGTTCAGCTTGTGCAGCAAGGCGCCATCGCGTCGGAAGAAAAATACCTCACAGCCCATCCGCCTACCAGCCTCGATCTGCATTTCTTCCCTTTTTTACAGGGGATGTTATATGTTGGGAACATAACCCAGCTCGGTGACGACGAAAAAAACCTGGTACAATCGTTAGCCGACGCCTTCTCAACAGCTTACGCCCGGTACGAAGATTTCAATAAGCTGGAAGCGGCCAAGCAGGAGGTGGAGCAAACTTTAACAGGACTCAAAGCCGCTCAAACCCAGCTCATCCAATCCGAAAAAATGGCATCACTTGGCGAGCTTACTGCCGGTATAGCCCACGAGATACAAAATCCGCTCAACTTTGTCAATAATTTTTCGGAGGTAAACCAGGAGATGATCGACGAATTAAAAGAAGAACTAAAAGGCGGTAACCTGGAGGAAGCAATAGCCATTGCCGACAGTATCCGGCAAAACGAGGAAAAGATAAATCACCACGGCAAACGCGCCGACTTTATTGTAAAAGGCATGCTTCAGCATTCGCGCACCAGCACCGGCGAAAAGCAGCTGACCAATATCAATGTGCTGGCCGACGAGTTTATCAAACTTTCCTATCATGGCCTCCGGGCAAAAGACAAGTCATTCAATGCCGAAATGATCTCACATTTCGATCCTGGCTTGCCAAAAGTAAATGTGGTACAACAGGACATTGGCAGGGTACTGCTCAATTTGTTTAACAACGCGTTTTACGCGGTAAGTCAAAAACAAAAAATATCCGGAGCAATTTATAAGCCCGAAGTGACAGTAAATACCTCATCTGAAAATGGCAGCGTTGTTATTAAAGTAAAAGACAATGGAATTGGCATACCTGATGCTATTAAGGACAAGATCATGCAGCCCTTTTTTACGACTAAACCTACTGGTGAAGGTACAGGATTGGGATTATCTTTAAGTTATGATATGGTGGTGAAAGGGCATAGCGGGCAAATCCGGGTAAACTCAGAAGAAGGGGAGTTTACCGAATTTATTGTCGCACTACCGGTCGGCACATAAATCTTGATTTGCTCAATCTATGGCGACTGGTACTTTTTATCTGAAATATCTTCGTTAGGAAAAGTTTTGTCGATAATTTCGCGGATCACCCCGTCAATTTCTTTTCCAACAGTAAGCAGGTGTTCAATGATTTCTTTGTTATCCGGGTTTTGGAAGTTTTCCATGTCCATAACATTAATTAATCCGAGCAAGCTCGCTATCGGCCGCCGCAGCTCATGCGAGCTGACGGACGCGATATGCCGCAACCGCTCGTTTTGATCTATTATGGCTTTTTCATTTTTAATCAGTTCGGTAACATTCCGGGCAAAACAGCCAATCGCGGTAACTTTTCCTTTAGATTTGCATAGCTGATTAAAGCTTATTTCGAAGCAGACAGGCTGCCCGCTTTCAATATCTGTGGTTTCCGTTCGGGCGGTAAATATTTCTCCCTTGAACGCGCGGGTATAAAATGTCTCCCACTCCCGTATTTTTTCATGCGAAAAATTTGTGTTGAGATAAACATGATCGCCGTCCTTAGGTATGGTTTCTGTTTCCGCGAATATGATCTCGCGGAAAGCATTATTCATATACAAATAATAGCGGTCTTTATTTATCGCCCATATTAACTCGTCAGTATTGTTAAATAATAATTCCAGATGGCCCCTGGTCCACGCTACTTGTTCATCAATCTTATTAGCGGGGGCTATATCGGTTGCTTCCGGATGGTGCTCAGTGATAACGCTCATTAAAACCTTATGCCCGGTTTGTTCATCGGTGATCAGGTTTTTTTTCTCATGAACCCACTTCCTTTCACCATGGGCGGTAACAATCCGGTACGTTAGCTGCGCCCCTTCGCCTTCAATTATTTTATCTGTTACCCTTTTTATCCTGTCCCGGTCGATGGGATCAGTCATTTCATAAGGGAGATTTGAATTATTATAAAAACTATCAGCCGCGTACCCCAAAACACCGTTTACATTCGGGCTGATGAACAGGAATTTTTGTTTATCCAGATCAAAGGCAATAACGCAATCATTTAATGTAGTGAGCAGATCCGGCATATAATATCCAATTTGTACGTAATTACTACCTCTTATTTAAAATACAATCGGTAATCTAGTTTGTTTTTCATTCATATATATCTGTGTTTCAGCTGATCAACCATATAAGCTATTTTGCTATTCTGCAATCTTTACCCGCGCCAATCAGTCATCTACTAATTTAAACAACTAATTTTAAATTAACCATATTATTATTACCTTTGCATCCCCGCAGAAAGAACTCCGGGGACATGTTGAATACATAAAATTTAAAAATGGCAACTAAAATCAGACTGCAGCGCCACGGTAAAAAAGGAAAACCTTTTTATTACATCATAGTGGCCGATGCACGCGCTCCGCGAGACGGGCGTTTTATTGAGCGTTTAGGATCATACAATCCAAACACCAACCCTGCAACAATCGATATCAATTTCGATAAAACCCTTGATTGGGTGAACAATGGCGCACAGCCAACCGATACCTGCCGGGCTATTCTTTCATACAAAGGCGTTTTATACAAAAAACACTTACAGGGCGGCGTTCTAAAAGGCGCCTTGACCCAGGAACAGGCCGAAGCAAAATTCCAGCAATGGCTTGATCAGAAAGAAGGAAAGATCACCGGTAAAAAAACAAACTTAGTTTCTGCTAAAGACGAAGCGCGCAAAGCTGCCCTGGCTGCCGAAGCGAAGAAAAAAGAAGAAAAAGCAGCCGCTATTGTAGCCAAAAATACACCGCCGGCCGAAGAGGTTGAAGAACCTGCCGAAGAAGAAGCTCCGGTTGCTGAAGTTGAGACTGAAGCACCTGTTGCTGAAGTAGCCGCGGTTGATGAAACCGAAGCACCTGTCGCTGAAGCCGAAGTGCCTGCGGCTGAAACTGAAATAGAAGCACCTGTTGCTGAAGCTGAAACGCCTGCCGCTGAAGCCGAAACTGAAGCACCTGTTGCTGAAGCCGAAGTTGAAACACCTGCTGCTGAAACTGAAACCGAAGCACCTGCTGAGCCTAAAGCCGGCAGCGCTGAATAAATACAAGAAGCAAGACTAACAGAAGCAAGAAGCAGGATCGAATGTTCCCGTGTCTTGGTTTCGTGGCTCTTGGCTCTTAACCAAATGGCGAAGCATCCCCCGGGTTCTTCGCCATTGTTGTTTAAAGGCATTTTATATGGATACCGAAAGTTATTTCAGGGTAGGAAGCATACTGAAACCCAAAGGATTAAAAGGCGAACTGCATGTATACGTGGATTTCGAGGGCCTCGACAGTATAAAATTTACAACTATTTTCCTTGATATCGCCGGCAAACCGGTTCCATACTTTGTAAGCTCCATAAAATATCTGCAAAAAAATGCCGCTTACCTGGTTTTGGAAGATGTGGATACCATTGAAAAAGCCTCTACGCTTGTCAAAAAGCACATTTATCTCTCTAATAAATTAAAGCCCAAACCAAAAAAAGGCGAATTTACCTTAATGGACCTTGTTGGATTTACCGCCATTGATGAAGATGAAGGCGAACTGGGCACAATTACAGATGTGCACGAATATCCAAAACAATTCATAGCCGCTGTTACCTATAAAAACTGCGAAGTGCTTTTCCCGCTAAACGAGGATATCATTAAAAGCATCGACGTAGTTAAGGAAATTGTACTGGTAAACCTGCCCGAAGGCTTGTTGGATATTTACCTGGATTAAAATTTGTCAGGCTGCTCCTGCTGGTAATTATATATGAGTTAAGACAAAGAGCTTGGAATTAAATCCCCGGAGTGAGAAATAATATCTGTACTTATTGCGGGCTTATCGTGGAGGCAAACGCGTTTAACAATAAAACCCCCAGCCAAATCACCCCTAACAATACGGCTATGATGTAATGACGCGGGAGATATAAAATCAACCCAATCGTTAATAGTAACAGAGCAAACACAACTGAAATCTTTATACCTGTACGCATCGTTTTAAAATCATCCCTCTTTATTCCGGATACTTATTATCCTCAGCTGAGAAATATGTCAATATGGTAATACATTAATCAGGCCATTTTTGTAATTATTGAAATTCTTACCAGTTAATGTAACCTACTTCAATGGCAATCATTTTGATTTCCGTTTAATTTATTCATGGGGTTTGAATTTGTATATCATGTAAAGTTTATTTGTATATTTGTAAAGTTTATTTTACATTTGGTAAATTAAAGTTGACAGTTATGAAATCACGGTTCTTATTTCCACACTGGTGCAGGTTTTTGGGTTACGCACTTATACTGGCCCATATTCCTGTTGTTGTATTTAAACGGACGCTTGGATTTGATCTGAGCCATGGATCGGTAAACGATGACCTTTTCAACAGCCACCATGTGTTTTTCATGACCACGACTTTATTAATGGCTGTTGGCTTGTTCATTGTTGCCTTTTCAAAAGAAAAAATTGAAGACGAGCAGATATCCCAGTTACGCCTCGATTCATTGCAATGGGCAATCTATGTGAACTATTTATTGCTGATCATCAGCCTGGTTTTCACTAATGATACGGAGCATATATTGTTTTTAAACTTACTGGTACCGCTTGCCTTTTTCATCATCCGTTTCAGGTGGGTTATTTTTCGTTTGAACAGTTCGTTAAGCCGGGAGGGATAATCATGAAAAATAACATCCGGGTTGAGCGTGCCATAAAAAATATCACACAGGCCGATCTCGCCGAACAGGTGGGCGTATCAAGGCAAACCATCAATACCATCGAGAGCAATAAATACGTACCATCAACGGTACTGGCATTAAAGATCGCCAGGGTATTCAGCAAACCGCTTGAAGAAATTTTTATGCTGGAAGACAGGGATTAAATAGAGTCAAGAAAAAATCTATGAATAGTATAAAAGAACCAACTTTAGGAAACGGCAAAATATGCTACCTGGAGATCCCGGCAAATAATGTTGAAGAATCTTCCGCTTTTTATCAAAAGATATTTGGCTGGCACATCCGGACACGCGGCGACGGCAATACAGCTTTTGATGATGGCATTGGCGAAGTAAGCGGTGCATGGGTGATGGGGCGAAAACCGCATACCGAGGCTGGCCTGGTGGTTTCGATCATGGTCGACAGCCTTGACGAAACAGTGAATCTGTTAACTGCAAATGGCAGTAAAATAGTAAACCGCATAAAAATTAGCGAAATGGAAGAAGTGGCCTGGTTTGCCGACCCGACCGGCAATATCTTTGGCCTCTACCAGCATCCCGGCGGCGGCAATGGCAAAATATGCTACGTAGAAATACCGACTGCAGATATCGCCGCTTCCGCTAATTTTTACCATGCCGTTTTTGGCTGGCCCCTAAGAGATAGAAACTCCGGCATCTTGTCGTTTGACGATGGTGTGGGCATTGTAAGCGGGATGTGGGTGAATGACCGTAAACCCTCGGCCGAGCAGGGATTGATGATCTATGTAATGGTAGATGATGCGGCAGCGGCCGTTGACGCGGTAAACGCCCATGGCGGCAAAATAGTTCAGCCCTTAGGCCGCGACGCGCCCGAGATAACCGCCCGTTTCGCCGACCCATTCGGAAATGTACTGGGCATCTATCAAAATCCAGAATGAATTAATGGCTTAACCAATCTTTAATCTCCAGTCTCTAACCTCTTCTTCCCAACCTTTCACCTTTTACCTTTCGCCTTTCACCTCGAACAACCCTATCTTTGCCCCATGCGTTTTGATATCGTTTCTGTTTTACCGGGGTTGCTGGAAAGCCCTTTTGCACACTCAATTTTACAGCGTGCGCAAAAAAAGGGCATTGCCGAAATACATGTCCATAACCTGCGCGATTACTCAACCCAAAAGCAAAAAAGCGTTGACGATTACCCCTATGGCGGCGGCAGCGGTATGGTGATGACGATTGAGCCCTTTGCCAGGTGCATTGAAAAACTAAAAGCCGAACGGGGCTATGATGAGATCATTTTTATGTCGCCGGATGGCGAAACGCTTAACCAGGCAACGGCTAACCAGCTTTCCATAAAGAAAAATATTATCATTTTATGCGGTCACTATAAAGGGATCGACCAGCGCATACGGGATATTTATGTTACCCGCGAAATATCTATCGGCGATTATGTTTTATCAGGCGGAGAACTGCCCGCAGCTGTGCTGGTTGACGCGGTAGTTCGGCTGATACCGGGCGTATTATCCGACGAAACATCGGCGTTGTCCGATTCCTTCCAGGACGGTTTGCTCGATGCCCCGGTTTACACCCGCCCTGCCGACTGGAACGGCCATAAAGTGCCCGACATCCTGCTAAGCGGCAATACGCCCGAAGTTGAAAAATGGCGCTTTGAACAAGCGATAGAACGAACCAGGAAAAGACGGCCCGATTTGTTGGAATGATTTGATTTACGAACTACGATTTTAGATTTACGATTCCATATTTTTAGCCAAATCGAAGACCCGTAAATCTTAAATCTTAAATTTTTCAAACCCGCTTTTATTTATTAAAAAAAATCCCTATTATTGCAAGCCGATTTTTACGGGCTAAAAATCGCTTTAAGAGCTAAAAATCATGGATTTAGTAAAATTTGTTGAAGAACAATCAGTAGAAAAAAGACAACTTCCGTCCTTCAAGGCCGGTGATACAGTGAGTGTGCACTATAAAATACGCGAAGGAAATAAGGAACGTATACAGCTTTACCAGGGCGTTGTTATTCAGCGTAACAGTACAGGTAACAACGAAACCTTTACCGTTCGTAAAGTTTCAAACGGCATTGGCGTTGAGCGTATATTCCCTATCAATTCGCCAAACATTGATAAAATTGAGGTGAACAGCCACGGTAAAGTGCGCCGCGCTAAACTATACTACCTGCGCGAGCTTACCGGTAAAGCCGCCCGTATCAAATCAAAAAGAGTTTAGTTATACAAACCATAATATATTGAAGCCTTACAGAGCAATTCTGTAAGGCTTTTTTTTGGATAAAAATGCAGCCATCCAAACAAAGGGGTAACTGCCTGATTTATCCATAACCGGCCGCGGTGTTAAAAAACAACTGGTTTAAAACTATTTGGCATTTAAATACTTATATCATTTAAAAAAACCAATTATGAAAAAATTACATTTTCCATTTATAGTCCTGCTTATGCTGTGCCTGAGCAGTTGTTCAGCCATTGCAGGCATTTTTAAAGCCGGGGCCGCCGTTGGTATCATAGCTGTAATTGTTGTGATATTAATTATCATTTGGATATTTTCGATGTTCCGCGGAAAATAATCTAACGCAATAAAAAAGAAAGTGCCTCAGCGAGTAGCCGAGGCACTTTCTTTTTTATCAAACAACATCTGACTACCTCGACCTCGGGCCCGTGGTTTGCTGTGACCAGGCCGTGCTGAAATGATAACTTCCTGAACCAACATTAAAAACCATATACCCCGGCTCTGCGGGCCCGGGCCTAATACCGGGTACAGATGCAACCGGTCTGCCAGCTTCGGCCACTACGCTATTGCCTTCGTCTACCGGGACATACACAGTTGCCGTCGTATTCGCCGGAACCTCGACATCAAATAACAACTGGCCATTATCTATTTTCCAGTGCGAGCTTATTTTGCCATAGTTGGTTTCATAATCCGCGGAAGCGTTAGTTAAACCTCCACCGATAGAAGGTTTGATAACAATCTCCTTGTACCCCGGCGCCTCGGTTTTAGTATCAATTCCGGCTATAACCCGGTACATCCAGTCGCCTATAGCACCATAGGCATAATGGTTATATGAGTTCATGCCCGGCGTTTCAAATGTGCTGTCGGGCCGTATGCCGTCCCATCTTTCCCATATCGTGGTAGCGCCCATTTTCACAGGGTACAGCCACGAAGGGTAGGTATCCTGCAGTAAAAGCCGGTACGCTACATTGGTATGTCCAAACCGGCTTAACACGTGACATAAATACGGTGTACCCAGGAATCCGGTTGTTAGGTGATTGCTGTACCGCCTGATATTGCTCACCAGCCTGTCGGCAGCCTGTTGCCTTAAATTTTCGGGCAGCATATCAAATTGCAGGGCAAGCACATAGGCAGTTTGCGTATCCGACGAGATCAATCCGTTTGGCGTTACATATTCCCTTAAATAGGCCTCCTTGATTTTAGCAAGCAGCTTCATATAATTAGCCGCGTCATCTGCCTTGCCTAATACATTTGCGGCGTTGATAAGCAGCTGTGTTGAATAAGCATAAAAACATTGCGCTATCAAATATTTGTTGGTAATGGCCGAGCTGCCATCGGTATCATCATTCAAACTGTAAAACAGCCAATCGCCAAAGTGGTTACCTGTATTCCATAAATCGTTCCGGCTTTGCTGCTGCATGTAATTAACCCACGCTTTCATGCTGGCATACTGGTCTTCCAGTATTCTTTTGTCACCGTAGGCCAGGTACATATTCCACGGGATAATGGTAGCCACATCCGCCCAGCCGGTACTGGCCCCGGGACCGGTAGTGCTATTGCCGATCACATTCGGTATCACGAAAGGCACGCTGCCGCTGGGATATTGGTCGGCGGCGACATCTTTAAGCCATTTGGCAAAAAAATTATGCACATTCATATTGTACGATGCCGTGCGCGAAAACACCTGCGCGTCGCCCGTCCAGCCTAAGCGCTCATCCCGTTGCGGGCAATCCGTTGGTACATCCAAAAAATTACCCTTTTGTCCCCATTGAATATTGTGCTGCAATTGATTGATGAGTGCGTTTGAACACGAGAACGTCCCCGTAGGCGCCATATCCGAATAAAGTGCTACAGCCGTAAAATTTCCCGGATTTAAATCGCCCGTTGCGCCTTCCACCTTGATATACCTGAACCCCTGCCAGGTAAACTGCGGTTCAAATATTTCCTCGCCGCCGCCTTTCAGGATATACACATCCTGCGACCGCGCGGTACGCAAATTGTCCGTATAAAAATTGCCGGCTTTATCTATTACTTCGGCGTGTGATATGGTGATCTTATCACCTGCCTTACCGCTCACCTTCATTTGCACCCATCCCACCAGGTTTTGCCCAAAGTCGATCACTTTTTCACCTTTCGGCGTTTTAAAAACCTTTACCGGTTTAAATATTTCATGTTTCCTTACCGGCTCGTTTATGGTAGACACCAAAATATCTTTTGCAAAATTCTGAACCTTCACGCCCGACCAGCTTTTATCATCGAAATTTATCGCCGCCCAGCCTGGCTGCTGCATGCGGTTGTCAATTGTTGCTCCATAATAGATCTCGGCGAAACGCACAGGCCCGGTCGACGATTTCCAGCTGCCGTCAGATACGATATAATCCGTAGTGCCGTCGGTATAGGTCACCTGCAGTTGAAACAGCAGCGCGATATCTTTTCCATACAAGCCGGGTTTGGGGTTATAGCCGATATAGCCGCGGTACCAGCCATTGCCTAATATCGCTCCCGCGGCGTTATCGCCCCGCCGCAATAAGGAAGTTACGTCATAAGCCTGGTATTGCAGGCGCTTGTTATAGCTTGTCCAGCCCGGTGTTAAATAAGCGTCTCCCACCCGGTGGCCGTTGACCTGTGCCTCGTATAAGCCATGCGCGGTAATGTAAGCCACAGCCGATTTCACTTTTTTTGTCAGCGAAAAACTTTTGCGGAACAGCGGGCTCGGCCGGAAAACCGAATCCTCAACATACCCCGGCGTTATCCATTCAGCCTTCCAGTCCGCGGGCTTTAGCAGGCCCATTTGCCAGGTGGCAGGCCCGCTCCAATCCGATGCTTTGCCCGAATTATCCCAAACCCGCACCTGCCAGGTATATTTTTCGCCCGACACCAGCGGCTCGCCCTTGTAAGGCACATAAACCGACTGACCGGAATTTACTTTTCCCGTTTTCCACACCTCGTGCCCGCCTTTTTTTACCCTGATCTCGTAGGCCGCCTGCATTACATTCCGTTTATCGCCGGCAAAAAGCTGCCAGCTGAACCGCGGCGTTAGCGCGTCGATACTGAGCGGGTCGACCTGGTTTTCAATTAACAGATGCTGAACTTTTACCTGTGCAAAACAGTTTGCGACAAAAAACGCGGCAAGAATTAAAAAAATAAATTTTCTCATTGCAGACTAATAGATTACTTTAATTGGACAAGGCAATATAGGCAATCCGGGCAAGTAATCTGAAATTCGCGTTGTAATTTATACGCCGCCTACCGACTCGCCCGATCAACGCTTCTTGAATACAACAGATACAACAGATACAGGAGATACAACAGATACAAGAGATACAGCTGATACACTTAAAATAAACGACACAACGGACAGGCTATAAGATTTTTAACCGGGCCGTTACGGGTTCATCCTATTAAAAGCGTTTTTAAAATCTTCGGCGCTGCCGCCGGCCATCGCCTGGCTGAAGCCGAAGCTGGCCTCGGTTTTCCCTTCCTTTAGCTGTTCAAATACCGACGCGATGAAATCACTTACCGGCGGGGCGGCGTCGTGCAGGCCCTTGCCGCCGAGGTCGGTGTTGAGGGCAGGAGGGATGAGCTCGACCACCTCAATATTCTTCTGCTTCAGCAAATAACGCGCCGACAGCGTGAACGAGTGGAAAAACGCCTTGGTAGCCGAATACACCGGCACCTTTGCCAATGGCGCAAACGACAGGCCCGACGTTACATTTACAATGGTGGTTAACGACCTCAACCGGATAAACAGCGACGTCAAATGCAGCGGCGCCTCGATATTGGTAACGATCTCGTTTTTTGTGCGCTCAAAAAAGTTCTCGTCCGTAATGCTCATCCATTGCTGTATGCCAGCGTTGTTTATCAGCACGTTCAAATCAGGGTGCTCTGCCGCCACCCATTCGTAAAGCGCGGTACGCTCCGCCTCGACAGCCAGGTCGCACACTTTCGTCATCACCAAAGGATATTTGTCTGAAACTTGCTTTAAAACATCCGCGCGCCGGCCGCAAATAATAACGGTATTGCCTTCCTGTACAAACCGTTCGGTAAGCCCCAGGCCAATGCCCGTTGCCCCGCCGGTAATTAAAATTTTATTGCCCGATAACTTCATATTTTTATAGATATGGAAGCAAAGATGCTGTTATCGCACGGATATCTCCAAACAGCTTTGCAGATTACTCCTGATGTTTCTAACTTAAATTGCGAATTTTGAAGCTTATTGCTATTGTCCTTCAGTCAAGCCCCGGCGCAAGCAGGTTGGGGTTGGTGCGGCCGGTGTTAGGCCGGGTCATCTTGTGCAGGTTGTACCGCATGGCGCCGTTTTGCTCAGTGCCGCTGAGCAGGCCCTTGTCGTATAGGTTTTGCAGCGCCTGTTTAACCAGCGCGCGCAGCTGTTAGCCGGTAATGCCGGGCTCCAGCCGTTCCATTTCGGTTAGCACATCTTCCGCGCTGCCCTCGCCAATTTCGGCCAGGGCGAATATCATTTTGTTTTGCTGTGTATCCGACGCGTCGAAATGCGCGGGTACTGCCAGCGGTTTGTATTCCTCGCGAAATTCCTCGTCCGTCAGGTTCATGCTTTTTTCGCTTCTTCTTCGTTTTTAAAGTGCGCACGCGCCTGCTTCAGGCCGGTGGCTATGGCTTCGCCTTCATTGCCGGTGGTCTTTAACACTTCGTTGGCGATTTCCACTGCTTTGTCCCGTATCTTTTTGGGCTGGTTTTTATAGCTTGGCGGGTAATCGCCGTTGTACCAGGGCATAGTACCTCCTTTTTTTATTGGAACAACGGTGTGTGGAAAAGGTTTTTTCGTAAAAGTGTCCGAAGAGAGACTCGAACTCTCAAGAGGCATACGAGTTCGAATTTCGTTCAACGCTCACGCAAGATTTTTTCCTGACTCTTGATTCTTGGCTCTTGTTTCTTACTTCTTTTTTCCTTGCTTCTTGCCTCTTAAAATCTTGCTTCTTTTTTCTCGATCTACTTCTTCTTCCGCTTTTCAAGCATATCAGCAATGCTGATGGCCGAGCATTCGGTAACCAGCGCTGCTAATACCTTTGTCGGAAACTCCCCCGCGTCGGTAAAATTGATACAGCCCTTCTGGAATTTGGCGGCGGGTAACAGGGCGCTGTACTTGGTATGCAATGCCGGGTTCATATACATCGGCAGGCAATGCAGCGACATATAGTTCTTGGTACTGGCCAGCCCGTATTTCATATAACAGCGCTCCTCATATAATATCATTTCCTTGCCCATCATCGGCTTCACCGCCGACACCACCGTTGGGTCGTTCGCCAGTATGGCTTCATGCATTGTGGTTAAGATGGCCTGCCTTTCCGTAGGCGCACTGCTGATGTGATCTGGTATGGTCATAATAAGTTACAATGATACGGGCATAAGTCGGCGTATACGTGCAATAGCTTTAAAGATACTTAGGATTTTCGAATTCCTCGATTATACGGCGTAATCGTTTTCCCTTATTCATTAAATTAAATTTATTGGGAACCTCTCTCTTTTGTTCTGTCAGAACAAAGGTTGACACTCACTTATGAAAGATATTATAATATTGGGTTAACATTATAATTATGACTATGTTAGCCTCTGCGTAATAACGTACCTCCTGATTAATGTATCTGAAATTTTTCTGCTCAATAATATTCCTTATTTGTGTTAATAATTTATTTGCGCAAACAACATTACAAAAGGATAGTGTTTATCATTCCATTCAGGCACTAAAAAACGAGTCGGTTCGCACGGAGCGTCTTATCGAATATCTCAGCAAACTTATTGTCAAAAAATCTCCGCACGCTAATGACCTCAAACAAGAATTACTAACATGGGCTCATCATCAGCACGATAGTTTAACTATAGCAAAGGTGCTAAGTGCCTCTGGCTTTGCCTATTTAAGTTTAGGGGAGTTTAGGCAGGCAGAGGGCGAATATACAAGCGCCCTGCTGCTAATGAAAAAATATGGAAGTCCAAAACAAATAATTGGAATATACCAGGATTTAGCCTGGATACAGATCCAATTCAGAGATAACAAAAAAACCGGCGAATATCTTTCCAAAGCCCTTGATTTGGCCATTAAATATGATTTAAAGGATAAAGAAGAAGATGTAAATGGTATGTTTGGCGATTTTTATAGCGATCAATCAAAGTTTGATAATTCAATAACATGCTATAACAAAGCCCTCATCGTTAATAAAAAATACGGGACGCTATTTGGGCAAATAAATATTTTAACTAAAACGGCTGAGAGTCAACGACATTTAAAACAATATGGCGAAGCATTAAAAACCCTGTTCAGGGCAAAAAAGATGTCCGATTCTGTAGGTAATAATTATTATAGGCAAACCATTTTACAACATATTGGTGAAACCGCATTTGATAATAACGACTACAAAACTGCCGAAACTTATATTCGTGAAGCTTATCAAAGCTCCAAAACGAATCAGGAACCCGTTTTGCGTGCCACTTTCTTAACCCGACTTAAAAAAATCTATACTAAAAAAGGTGACTATAAAACTGCCTTGTTGTATGCCGATTCATCAGAAAAAATCACAGA
This sequence comes from Mucilaginibacter sp., assembly GCA_028288125.1. Taxonomy (GTDB): domain Bacteria; phylum Bacteroidota; class Bacteroidia; order Sphingobacteriales; family Sphingobacteriaceae; genus Mucilaginibacter. Next base: position 10,807 of record JAQBOH010000069.1, on the reverse strand, counting down.
TGGCCTTTTTGTAAAGGAAAAAACAGAACTCAGCGGTGAAGCAGAAGCTAAATATCAGGGTGCGTTAAAAGACGATAAGTTAGCTAATCAAGCGCTTTTATCTTTGCGGCAAAACCAGGAAATACAATCCAAAAAATATCAATTGGCCTTGTTTAAAAAGGAAAACGAAATAGCAGCCTTAGCGCTTTCGCACAAACAATACCAGCTTACAAACCAGGAGATCACGCAAACTGCCTTACGGGAAAAACAATCTCTCCTTTTTAAGCTTAATAATCAAAATAAAGACAGGCGGATAGCCGGGCAGCAAGTCCTCATCGGTTCAAATAAGATGACCAAGCTTTTGCTGATCATCATTCTGGAATCTGTATTGCTGGTGGCTGTATTTCTTTTTTATAATTATAATAAGACAAAAAAATTAAACAATATAATTTCAGCGCAAAAGGCTGATCTTGAAACTGCAGGAAAGGTTAAGGATCATTTATTTAGCGTAGTTAGCCACGACATGCGGGCACCGATTAACACCCTGATCGCGTTTACCCAATTATTAGAGTATGACGATGTTTCTGCGGACAATAAGACTAAATATTTTGCGGAGATTAAAGGGTCTTTAAATCACACTTACGTTTTAATTGAAAATTTGCTTAACTGGGCATCGGGTCAGATGCAGGTTTTAAAACCGGTAAAACAGGAGGTTGATATGAGTGTGGTAACCCGGGATGTTGTGGAGTCGTTAAATGACTTTGCGTCGATCAAAAATATAACGCTTGAAAATAATATTTCTCCGCGAACCCTTGTTATTGCTGATATTAATATGATACAGGTAGTATTAAGAAATTTGATCACGAATGCAATAAAGTTTACTCATGATAATGGCCTGGTAACGCTTAATGCGGAAACGAACGGACCGGATATCAAATTAATCATTAAGGACAACGGCATCGGCATGTCTCAAAGGCAGGTAAAAGAGTTTAACACGGATGGTTATTTGCAATTCGTGGAAAGCACCCCGGGTACAAACAAGGAAAAAGGGACCGGGCTGGGCCTTATGTTAAGCAAAAATTTTACTAAGCTTATGAATGGGGCCATTTACGTTGAAAGCGAGCCAAATACGGGAAGCACATTTTTTTTAACCTTACCAAAAAGGATTAATTAACCAGGGATTTACCTGGTTAACACGTTGTTATTGGTGAGCAGCTCGATCACTTCCTGGCGGGCGGGCGCACTTATAGGGATCAATTGCTTATCAAACAAAACCACGTCGTTGGCGGTAATGGTAACGATATGAAATAAGTTTACAATATATTGCTTATGTATCCTTTTAAATTGAAGTTCAGGTAATTGCCTTTGCATGCTTTTAAGGCTAACCAAAGTCACGTGCTTGTGGCCGTTTTGCGTAAAAACTTTTGAGTAATCCCCAATGCTCTCTATATAAAGTACTTCGCTATACTTTATCCTCGTAATACCGTTTGTCTCTTTTATAAAAAAATATTCAGAAGCGGCATGGATGTTATTATCTGATGTTTCTTGTTTGTCGTTGGCGTCGTCGCTATTTCCATTTGCTATATTTTTTAACGATAAGTACGCCATGGCCTTATTAACCGCTTTATAAAACCTGTCAAAGTTCAGGGGCTTTACAATAAAATCTATAACATCCAGGTTAAAGCCTTCCACAGCATATTCTTTATGAGAGGTAATGAATATAGTAACAGGTTGTTGCTTTAGGGATTTAACCAAACCAATGCCCGACAAGTAGGGCATATCAATATCCGAAAACAAAATATCTATATGCTGGTCCGCTAATACTTTCGATGCTTCGAAACCGTCAGCACACACCGCGGCAATAGTGATACCGTCAATCTTGCTCAGATATTTAACGATCAGGTCGCGGTCAATGAGGTTATCATCCGCAACGAGGCAACGGTAAATCATATAGTTTATTATTAGAGCTTAAATATAATAATAAATATCTACTATAACTACCCTTTCATCTACAATACGAACAAGATAATCGATTAGTTAAAAATAGCTAAAGAATTTAACGCAGCTTTAAACGGCAAAGCCATCCCTAATTGCACAAAATTTAAATTATATGAGAAAACCAATCCAAAACTTATCCGGATTACTTAAACTGATATTGAGTATCTGTATCTTCTTATTTTGCTTTAGCACCAGCAGCCAGGCGCAAAGTTCGCCCCTGCCAAACAGTAACCCAATTAAAATAGCTGCTCCACACCTTCCTTTGATGGTAAGATATAGCGGCAGCGGTAGAATATTTTACGGAGGCAACGATATAAAATACCTTTTTGAAAACAAGGATGTGATGAAGAAATGGACGGTTGACTACCCTGCCGAAGTTCCGGCTTACAAAACGGCAATCGATAAATATTTAAAAGAAACAGATGTAACGCTTTTGCCAGCCGACCAAAAAGATTTGTATTACGACCTAAAAGCGCAATGGACAATTATTAGTCAGTTGTAATTAATTTTTAGGTATTCACCATTCAAGCAAAAGAAATGAAAAATTTTACTCAAATAACTAAAATATTATTTACGCTTTTAATTAGCGTATTTATTCGCAGTGCCGCTTTGGCACAGTGCGTTTTACCTGTGTTTACTTCTATTGGAAACTCGGGTCCCGTGTGCCAGGGCGGAACTTTGTCATTAAATGCTGCCGGCACGGTGGGCGGGGTTTCATCGGGGTTTATACGCATGGCCGGTATTGGGGCAAATGACGGCAACAGGGCATTCGACCAGGTTTTCTCGTCGGGCGACCGCGCGGGCTCTATAGCGCGTATCACCAATGCGCAGTTTGACGCAATTTTTGCCGGTCAGCCAACAGATGCTGCCAGGGCGGCCGCACTTAAGGCCAAATATGATGTATTAATGTTTACCTGGGCTTCACCAACCGATAACAATATCAACTGGGGCCTTATAACCGCCTATCTTAGTACCGGCGGTAGTGTATTTGTTGATGGCGATTATAATAATGTTTACAGGCTAAACGACGGAACAAGCAACAGCGTAAATGGATTTTCTACCGATGGAAGTTACGGATGTTCCTACCAACTCGTGAGCCCTGCGCCTTTTCCAACATTAGTTGCCAATGGTGTAAACGGCTGTTTTGAAAATCACCATTTAATGATTAGTACCTTTCCCTCATGGATGAAAACCTATATCGCTTTTGGGTCTCAAAACCTGGCAGTAGCCGGTATTTACCCGGCGGGCAACGGAGGAAGGTTAATTGTTCAAGGACCAGACCAAGACTTTCATGCCTTCAGGGGAGGTAATTCAACGGAACGAAACCAATATCAAATTTGCCTGAATCAAATAGATTTTCTTAAAGCTAATCAATCAGGTATTACCTGGACCGGGCCAAATGGGTTTACTTCAAACGATGCAAACGCTACAATTACTAATGTAACTGCTGCCAACGCTGGCGTATACACTGCAACACTTACCAACATAACCGGTGGCGGATGCTCCGTTACCGCAACTACAACAGTTGTCGTAACCCCAACAACCCCAACAATAACTGCTGCCAGCCCTACAAATATTTGTGCCGGCAGTTCAGTAACGTTAACAGCAAGTGCGGGGACTTCATATCATTGGAGTAACGGCGCTACAACACAAAGCATTGAAGTATCTACAGCCGGCAACTACACCGTAACGGTTACCAATACCGGTGGTTGTTCCGGCACATCGGCTCCAACCGATGTAACTGTTAACCCATTGCCAATTGCAACAGCAAGTAACAGCGGCCCTGTAACATCAGGAGCAACTATTAATTTAGCCGCAGCCGGCGGCGATACTTACAGCTGGACGGGTCCGAACAGTTTTACGTCGACCTTACAAAATCCGTCTATAGCAAATGCAACCACTGCGAACGCTGGTACTTATACGGTAACAGTTAGCCATAACGGATGTACCGCTACATCGTCAACAGTTGTTGTAGTAAACACTATTCCGGGTGGCGCTTTGAGCTTTAATGGCTCAAACTACGTAAATATCAACAATCCGTTTACGGCTTATGGAAAAGAGATAACGGTGGAATGGACGGCGGATATTAACCCATCGAACCCGTTGGGTACCGGTATAGGGCAATCAACTTTTAATATTGACGGTGCTAACTCCATGGTTTGGCTAATGCATTACGTTGCACCTAACATAGAGTTTTATATAAGTGATAACGGCACATGGAAAGCGGCCAGGGCAGCTGTACCTCCAGGATGGCACCATTGGACTGGCGTAGCGAACGCTACCGGCATTTACCTTTATATGGATGGTACACTTGTGAATACCAACGCAAACGGCGTTAGTGGGGCAATTTTAAACGTTCCCGGCTCTGTAATTAACCTGGGTAAAGATGTACGTTATGCTACAGGAAGATTTTTTACAGGAAAGATGGATGAAGTTCGTATCTGGAGCAGGGCCCTTTGCGCAGGAGAGATACAAAACAATGTTAACGGTGAACTATCGGGCCCTCAAACCGGCCTGGAAGAGTATTATAAACTTAACCAGGGTAATGCCAACGATATTAATACCACTGTTACTACAGCGGTAGAGTCGAGCGGAAATAACAGGACAGGCACCCTGGTTAACTTTGACTTAACGGGCACCGCATCAAACTGGATACCCGGTGCGATAACAGCCACAGCTCCCCCTTTTGTTCAACCAACGGCAACTGTTACAGCAAGTGGCCCGTTAAGTTTTTGCCCATCGGGTTCAGTTGTATTTACTGCAAACACGGGTAGCGGCCTAAGCTACGAATGGTTAAAAAACAATAATGGCATAATAGGGGCTAATTCGGCTACTTACACAGCAACGGACAGCGGCACCTATAATGTTATTGTAACTAATAATGGTTGTAGTGCAACTTCAGCCGACCAGGTTGTAGTGGTTCAGGATTTGAATCCGCCTGTATTTACGTCAGCACAAGCAAATATCATTGTAGCTTTAGACGCAACGGGCAACGCGTTTCTGGCAGATTACGCCTCGTCAGCCACCGCTACAGATAATTGTATTCTTTCGGGCATCACCCAATTTCCGGCTGCGGGAACAGCGTTGGTTAATAATGTACCGGCTACCGTTACTTTAACCGCTACCGATCCTTCGGGAAATAAGGCAACACAAAGCTTTACTGTAACAGCGACCGATCAGACACCGCCGGTGCTATCAACCAAAAATATCACCGTTTACCTTGATGCAAGCGGAAACGCGACCATTACACCGGCTTCGGTTGACAATGGTTCGACCGATAACGTAGGTATTACAACTTACAGTTTAGACAAATCAGCATTCGACTGCACATCTGTTGGTGCAAATACTGTTAACTTAACGGTAAGTGATGCTGCGGGAAATCAAACATCCGGCAGCGCGATTGTAACCGTTCAGGATACCACCAAACCGGCAGCGATCGCCCAAAACATTACAGTTCAACTTGATGCAACGGGAAATGTTACTATCACTCCGGCACAAATCAACAATGGATCCACTGACAATTGCGCTATTGCGACTTATGCCTTAGACAAAACAGCGTTTGATTGTTCAACTGTAGGTACGAATACAGTTACCCTAACAGTTACTGACACACACGGCAATGTTTCCACAACAACTGCTGTAGTAACTGTTCAGGATAATATCCCACCTATTGCCATTGCGCAAAATATAACCGTTCAATTAGACGCGACAGGAAAGGTTACCATCACACCCGAACAAATAAACAACGGCTCAACCGATAATTGCGCTATCGGTACGTATGCTTTGAATAAATCCACGTTTGACTGCTCAAACTTTGGTGCAAATACAGTAACCTTAACTGTTACCGATATACATGGCAACGCTTCTGTCGCAACAGCGGTGGTAACCGTTCAGGACAATGTTCCGCCGATCGCTATCGCTCAAGCCATCACCGTTCAATTGGATGCGACAGGAAAAGCCACTATCACACCGGCGCAGATCAATAACGGATCAACCGATAATTGCGCTATTGCTACTTACACGTTAAACAAACTGGCGTTTGATTGTTCAAATGTAGGTCCAAATACGGTTACGCTAACGGTTACGGATATTCATGGCAACGCTGCGGCAGCGACAGCTGTGGTTACCGTTCAGGATAATATCCCACCGACTGCATTAGCTCAAAACCTGACTGTTCAGCTGGACGCATCGGGCAAAGCCACTATTACACCGGCACAGATCAACAACGGATCAACTGACAATTGCACTATCTCGACTTATACCTTAGATAAGTCTGCATTTACCTGCTCCAATGTTGGCCCGAATACGGTGATCTTGACGGTTACCGACGTTAATGGCAATGCTTCCACAGCAACAGCGATAGTAACCGTGCAGGATAACATTAAGCCAACTGCCATCGCGCAAAATATAACGGTTCAATTAGACGCAACAGGCAAAGTTACCATCACGCCTTCGCAGGTTAACAATGGCTCGTTCGATAATTGCGCTATTGCCGATTATGCCCTGGACAAAATCTCATTTGATTGTTCAAACGTTGGTACGAATAATGTTACGCTGACCGTCACTGACACCCACGGCAATGTTTCCACCGCATTAGCAGTGGTAACCGTACAGGACAATGTTCCGCCGGTTGTATTAACAAAAAACATTACCGTATACCTGAGCGGCGGCAACGCAACAATTATACCAGCGCAGGTGGATAACGGCAGTAATGATGCTTGTGGTATTAAATCAATGAGTTTAGATAAAACCACATTTGATTGTTCAACACAGGGCGCCAACACCGTAACGTTAACAGTTACTGATAATCACGGCAACGTATCTACCGGAACAGCATCGGTAACCGTAATAGGTAAAACACCAACCCCTTCAATCGCTGTTAGCCGGGCTGATAACACCAGTACCAAGTTAGATGCCAATACAATAGCATTGGGCTATGGCGCGCAAAAATTGACATTAACTGCTTCAAATCCGAATTCTGCGCCGGGTGCAAGCACTTTTAAATGGAGCCCGTCAGCCGGCTTAAGTAACGCTAATATTGCTAACCCGGTATTTACCCCAACCCAGGCGGGTAGTTATACCTTCAATGTACTGGTAACGAGCGAATACGGTTGCCAGGCCAGTGCCTCGGTTACTATTACCGTTATTGATGCACGCTGCGGCAATGACGATAAAGTATCCGTATGCCACAATACAGGAAGCAGCAGCAATCCTTACACGCAGTTATGCATAAGCGCTAACGCTGTCGCCGTTCAGCTTGCCAACGGCGGAACGCTGGGCACCTGTGCAACGCCGATTTTGGCTAAAACAAGAACGCTTGAGGTGACTATACCTGAAGCGCCGAAAGTGGTAACACTTATCGCTTATCCAAATCCTTTCGGTAAACGTACAACCGTTAGCTTCACCGTTCCATCCGCTGAACAAAATGTAACGCTGGATGTGTATGATACAATGGGTAGAAAAGTGGCAAGTTTATATTCAGGAAAGGCCGAAGCGGGTCAAACCTATTCCTATCCATTTGATGGGACGCGTTTGATGTTCGGCGTTTATTTTGTAAGGCTTACCACATCCACAGGTGCTTATACATTCAGACTAAGCATGCTGGAATAGTTTTAGAATAACAATATCATAGCATATGAGGCCTCGTGAAAACGGGGCCTTTTTTTGTTTATATGTTGCCTGGCTTCGCTTTAAGCTTCGCTCATCATCGCCAACCAGCCCTGCCAGGCGTCAATGCCATAGCGTATTTAAACTTTCCCGCACATGTTCACAAAAAATCCCAGATCAAGCGACCCGGAGTTTCCCGCCCGGTCAGGCAACCACGCTTAAACCCGTATTTAATTTTGAGCGCCCGCACCATTCCACTGAGCCAGCATATCCAATTATCAAAAATTAAAGCCTTGCAATTTTGTAAAACCAATCGCGCGGTCATGTTGTATATGATATGTGCTGGGTAAATATTCAGCCAATAAACCAAGTTAATTAACAGGTTTAAAATATCAATTACACAACTAAATTTAATACCAATGAAAGCTGCGCTAAAAACGGCCAAAGGGGAATTTGAAGTTACAGATGTTGAACGGCCCGCTATACCACACCCCGACTGGGTACTGGCAAGGGTGCGGGTTGCCGGTATTTGCGGGACAGACCTGAGGCATTGGAAACAGGAGGAGCCGCAACTGGCATGCAAGATAATGGGGCACGAGCTTGCCGGCGAGATAGTGGAGGTGGGCGAAGCGGTTACTAACGTTAAGCCCGGGGACCGGGTGGTTATTGAAACGCTGCTTGGCGACGATACCTGCGACTGGTGCCGCGTACAGCAGTATAACCTGTGCCCAAACCTGTACAAAGTGCGCATGGAAACCGTTTCGAGGGCCTTCGCGGAATATGTGATCGCGCCGTCAAAGAAGTGCTATAAGCTGCCCGGGCATGTGAGCTTTGAGGAGGCCACGCTGCTGGATACGTTTTCGGTGGGCATGCACGGCATACAGCTAAGCGGGATAAAGTTGAATGATAAAGTGGTGGTGATCGGCGCGGGCTGCATCGGCCTGGGCCAGTTACAGCTGGCCAAGGCCTGCGGGGCCGACGTGATGGTAACGGATATTGTCGATCCTGCCTTGCAGCTGGCTAAGGAGCTGGGTGCGGATGCCGTGGTAAACACCAAAACGGAAGACGGCCGTAAAAAAGTACTGGAGTTCACCGATAACCGCGGCGCCGACATTGTGTTTGAATGTGCCGGCGGCTCGGCCATGCCCATGACGCTGTCCGAGGCTGTCTCATTCGCCAGGATCGGCGGGAAAGTGGTGATCGTAGGTGGGTTTGAAAAAGATCAGAAGGCCCTAGAGCTTGATTGGAGCCATATACAAATGTCGGAGATAAGCCTTATCCCCAGCGCGAGCTATTCGTTTTGGGGCATTTACCCCGAAATGCAAATGTGCCTCGACCTGCTGGCAAAAGGCAAGCTGAACGCACGCAAGCTGATTACGCACAGCTTCCCGATCGATGACATCAATAAAGCCTTTGACACGGCCCGGAAAAAAGAGGAAACCAACGCGGTGTTTGTCGCGCTTAACATTTAACACGGCCGCTCACAATTCGGACGGCTCCTTTAATGTTTGCGGGTTAAGCGGTTGTTGTGTGGTGGCCTCGCACCATTCGCCGTCGTTTAAAATGGAACGCGCTACAAATACCGAGAAGAACTGTATAACGGCCACGGCCAGCAAAGCATACCGCAGGGCGGCGTTCTCGCTGATATCGCGGGCGATGATGATGAACAGTAAGCAGCCGAACAGCCGGCCTATGTACAGCCCGGCCTCGTGGTTGAAAATATAGGCGAACTGGTTGCGTTTTTCTTTGGCCGCGACGCATTCGATAACACCCAGCTGTATGGGGAAATACGCCATATCGAGCAGCGGCCGTGCAAATACCATACACGCCACAAACACAATAACGCCAAATGCGTTAAATAAGGCCATATTGATCACCGCCCCCACCAGGAACAGGCCCAGGCCGGCCGTAAAAATTTTCAGGCGATGGTCGGCGGTGCTTTTGCGGCCCAATATATACAGCATCACAGCCGATAAGCAGGCCCCCGAAGATTGTATGGAACCGATGGAACCTTCGTGCCCCACCAGCCGCATGATAAGCATCACCGGGGCAGCGATAACAAACCCCTGGGCTACACCCTTAAGCGCGGCCAAACCCAGCATTTTGTGCCACAGCCGGTGGAACTTAAAATAGATGAACCGCGCGTTTTCGGGGTTCTTGAAATTGCCCTTATAAACGATAAACGAAGCGATCAGCGTAAGCAAAAGAACAACCGCGGTAAGGATATGATAGGCAGTGGTCACCTGGCCGCCGAGCCAGCCAAGCTTTTGCGTGGTGGCAATAAAATACCCGGCCAGCAAAGGCATAATTATAGATGCCACAGTAAAAAAGAACGTTTCCAGTCCATAGTAATAGTTCCTGTTTTCGTTGCGCGTGCTCGTGAGCGCCAAAAAAACACGGTTGGCCCAAAAAAAGCCGTACGACAGCCCCATGATAAAGCCGATAACCGCTATGCCAAACAGGTTAAGGTCATGCAGCAGCATCATAACGCCCATATCAATGCCACTGATGATCATGCCCAAAGCATATAAAGCGGCGATAGGGAACCGTTTTAACAGGTAACCGTTCATGATAAATGTTACCGGTATGCCGGTTCCCTGTGCCAGCTGGTACACCATCACCAAACTAACATCATTCGACTTGCGGATGATATAGGCCCCCAGGAATAGTTCGATCACCGGGATGACCAGCGCATACACCATATTGGTGAGCAGCAACATGCGCATCGGTCTCGGCTGGGAACAAAAAAATTGATATTCCTGTTGAAGCGGCTTCATGCGTCGGTTACACGATCTGTAAAAGCGGCTTGATCTTGATCTCCACCACGTCGCACCACCTGGCCTGGCTCAAAGTATAAAACACGGCCGCGGCAACATCCTCGGCCTTAAGCATTTCATGTTTTTCCTGCTTTTTATTTTGCTCCTCTGCATCAATGTCGTGCAGGTCGCTTACCACCGCGCCCGGCTCAATAAGCGTAATTTTGATGCCCAGCTCATTTACTTCCTTGCGCAGGCTCCCCGAAAACCCCTGTATGCCCGATTTGGTGGCCACATACACAGAACTGTTTTTCTCCCGTACATCCGCGCTCATCGACCCTATGTTAACGATATGCCCCGAGCGGTGTTGGCGCATGCGGTCAATGGCATGCCAGGTACAGGCCATATAACTTAACAAATTTGTTTTAGTAACCAGCTCCCAATCTTCGTAGCTGCCTTCCATTATC
>JAQBOH010000054.1 GCA_028288125.1 Mucilaginibacter sp. | reverse complement strand
CGAAGTTTTAAAAACTTCGTAAGTCTCTTTTTTTCTTGAAAAACATTTAAGTTCGCGAACTATTTGTTTCAATAAGAACATGACGACGAAGAGAGGCTTTACAACCACATTATTACACTCCGACCGGCTGACGCATCCGGAACATGGCGCATTGCATAAACCAATTCATACTTCGGTAACTTATGGGTATGATGATGTGCAGGATCTGGTAGATATATTTCAGAATAAGAAAAAAGGATACGCCTACTCAAGGCAGGGTAACCCTACTGTTTCGGCATTAGAGCATAAGGTTACCCAAATGGAAAACGGGTTATCTACCATCGCGTTTGCGACTGGTATGGCAGCTATATCCGCTACCATCATGGCGCTCATAAAAAAAGGAGACCATGTGGTAGCGAGTTCTTATTTATTTGGAAATACGCGCAGCATTTTTCAATCATACGTTGATTTAGGGCTTGATATCAGTTTCGTGGACGCCACTTCGGCTGAAAATGTAAAAAACGAGATAAGGGAAAATACTAAAATGATTTTTGTCGAGACCATCGCCAATCCTGCTACCCAAATTGCCGACCTGGCAAAAATTGGCGAACTGTGCACCGAAAAAGGCATTATATATGTGGTTGATAATACCATGACCACGCCGTATTTATTTCGGCCGGTTGATGTAAAAGCCAGCCTGGTGATCAACTCGCTAACCAAATATATTGGCGGCCATGGGAATGCTTTGGGCGGCAGTGTTACCGATACCGGTTTATTTAACTGGGCCAATTATCCCAACATTTTTGAAGGCTTTAAAAAACAGGTCAAGCCCGAAATGCTGGGTATGACCCAGATCAGGAAAAAAGGATTACGCGACGCCGGGGGCACACTCGCGCCGGAAGCGGCTCACTCCATTTCTGTCGGTTCGGAAACCCTTGCGTTGCGCATGGAACGGGCCTGCACCAATGCCCTGGCCTTAGCTATTTTTTTCGAGGGGCACCCGCTTATTAAAAAAGTGTATTATCCTGGTTTGGAATCACATCCCCAGCACGAAATGGCAGGCAAACTATTCTTAAAATATGGCAGCCTGATGAGCATTGAACTGGACGACAGCATCGACTGCTTCGCCTTTTTAAATAAGTTGAAGCTGGTAGTAAAATCAAGCAATCTTGGCGATACCCGTACGCTTGCCATTCCGGTAGCGCATACCATATTCAATGAACTGGGCCCGGCAAAACGAGCCGAAATGGGCATATCTGATTCCATGATCAGGCTATCAATCGGGATTGAGGATCTGGATGACCTTTTGCAGGATTTTAAGAATGCGTTGGGATAGAAGGAAGAATCGAGACAGTAAGAGCCAAGAACCAAGACAAAATTTAGAGTCTTGGCTCTTGAATCTTGGCTCCTTACTCTAAATCACGCTCTCGTATCATTCCCATTATAAATACTCAAATAGCTTTCGTAGCGAGACAGCTCAATTTCGCCGTTTTCCAATGCTTCCAGCACCGCGCAGCCCGGTTCGTTAATATGCCGGCAGTTATTGAAACGGCAATCGTGCATGCGCTCCCGCATTTCGGGGAAAAAATGGCTGAGCTCTGGTTTTTCAATGTCGATCACGCCAAGTTCGCGGATGCCGGGTGTATCGATGATAAAGCCACCGTTGGGCAGTTCAAACATCTCGGCAAAGGTAGTGGTGTGCATGCCTTTATCGCTCCAGTCGGATACCTGGTGTGTGCGCAGGTCAAGATCTGGCAATAAGGCATTAATTAAACTTGATTTTCCTACACCCGAATGGCCCGAAAATAAAGTTACTTTATCTTTTAACAGTTCTTCTACCAATTTAATATTCGTCCCCTCAAGTGCCGATACTTCATAACAGGGGTAACCGATCTTTTCATAAATAGCCTTGTAGTCAGCTAATATTTCAAGGCCTTCGTCGCTAAACAGGTCGAGCTTGTTAAAAATAAGTTTCGCGGGAATATCATACGCCTCGGCGGTTACCAGGAAACGGTCGATAAAACCCAGCGAGGTGCGCGGCGATGCCAGGGTTACGATCAGCAGCGCCTGGTCGAGGTTAGCGGCGATGATCTGTCCCTGTTTGGACAGGTTAATGGACTTACGGATGATATAGTTTTTTCGGGGTTGAAGTTTGGTGATCACACCGGTACCCTGTTCGGGCTCCATTTCAAAATCAACAATATCCCCAACAGCCAGCGGGTTGGTTGTGGTGATGCCTTTGGTGCGGAATATTCCTTTAATGCGGCAATCTATCCTTTCGCCATCGGGTGTTTGCACCTGGTACCAGCTGCCGGTTGATTTGGTTATAAGACCTCGCATATTGAGTTGCAAAAGTAGCAAATTACACAAGTTATCAATTTGCCATCGCTTTATTTAAGGATGCGATACAATTGCGCACCGATGTGTTCACGCAGGCTAGATAAATTCTTATTATTTCTGCCGGCATGCTACTCAATAAACCATATTTCTTTTTTTTATAACGGTCAATCAAATATTCGGGATTGGTTGGATGTTCGACCACAGCGTTGAAAAAATTACTTTTTGGCCTAAAATGCATATCATATATTTTATATTTATAGTAACCTTCTCCGCAGTCAACTTTTACAGTTACTAACATTATATAATCATAATAAACCACCCGCCACGAGTTTGGAGGAGCGCGAAATTGGAGTAAACCCTGGCTAAATACACTGCTCATAGTTTCAGTCACCAGCGGGTTGCAGCAATCTTTGTAGGGGATGACATTTACGGCGAACCACTTTTTTGCGATGCTATCTAAAACGGCTCTGCTGCGCCCTTTAACGGCAACACTATCTGAATATACTAACTTACCATTCACAACAGGAAGGTTATATACTATTGTATCTTTTCCTGTTTGCGCACGACTAACATTGACGATGAGTGCTAAAAAGATAACCATCAAAACTCTATTCATTTCAACTATTCTATCATGCGTATATTTATAAAAACAACTCTTGTCCACTAAAAATATCTACTTACCTAACGAACATTATATATTATAACGAGCGCCTTCCTCCGAAAAGAGCAGGGCGCTTTTGTTTAACATTATAAGGAAATGAAAGTTTTTAAATTTGGGTCACGTCGGTAGGGGTCGGTTCAAAGTATTCAAACTTTTTAAGAAATTTTAAAGGAAGAAAGTAAAAACAACAACAAGCCGGTGGTTTATCACTTTTCATCGAAGATCAAATCCAACTGCTATACGAACAATTTTTTTTATTTTAGTCAAGTCATGAAAGTAGCAATCGCCTCCCCTCCCTCCCCCAAATCTATTGAAGACGGTCTTTTACAAGTTGAAAAACTGGTAAAGGAGGCGGCGGAACGAGAGGCGGAGATCATTTGTTTCCCTGAGTCGTATATTCCCGGATACCCGGCTGAAGAATTCGAGGTTGAAGTTAGCTCACCCAAAAAAATGCAGGCGGCATTGGACAGGGCATGTAAAATAGCAGCAGAAAATAATATAGCTATTATATTACCGATGGATTGGTATACGCCAGGCGGGATGTTAAATGTAGCACATGTCATATCAAATGCCGGCGAGCTGTTAGGATACCAAACAAAAAACCAGTTAGACCCGACCGAAGACGAAATATGGGTGCCTGGCACCGAACGACGGATTTTTGAAGTAAGCGGTGTAAAGTTTGGTATCACGATATGCCATGAAGGGTTCAGGTATCCGGAATCGGTGAGATGGGCTGCCCGGAATGATGCACAAATCGTTTTTCACCCGCACTTTGCGGGGAGCGACATAGAGGGGCCATCATTAACTGAATGGGGAAATAAAGATAACCCATACTACGAAAAGGCGATAATGATGCGGGCGATGGAAAACACGATCTATTTTGCAAGTTCAAATTATGCTACGCGCTACCCGGAGTCGGCGAGTTCTGTAATCGGGCCTGACGGGCGTTGCCTGGCGCATCAACCTTATGGAAAACCGGGCGTGCTTGTGGTGGAAATAAATACCGATTTAGCGACAGGTTTGCTGGCCAAAAGATTTAAACCGGAATTGTATGCCGGTAAATAATATGCCGCAATAAACATGGTAAATAATATGCCGCAATAAACATTAAGATAACGTCTTCGTTATTTAATTATTAACTTAATTAGTGATTAATATATTACAGTCGTTATCTATTTTCAAATTCAAACCGCATATCTATGAAATTTAAAAAACATATCGCTCCGGTTGTGATTATTATACTTGCCATAGCAGCTTGTAAAAAAAATAGAAATTCACCCGCTAACGTTATTTCAAAAACAGGAGCAGATGTATATGTCGCAGGTATAGTTGGTGTCAGGAATGGGGCTACTGTAGCAGCATACTGGAAAAATGGCGTGGGAACAATGCTTACAGACAGTGCATCGGGCGCTAACTCAGTCTCAAATGCTATCGCAGGCGATGGGATGGATGTGTACATTGCAGGCCTTACCTTCGCAGCGAACGGAAAATATATAGCGACTTACTGGAAGAATGGCATAGTCAGAAAACTTACAGATGGCCTGTCAAATGCAAATGCAGAAGCTATTGCAGTAAATGGCGGCGATGTGTATGTGGCAGGTTATACCATTCTCTCCAACGGCAACACAGTAGCAACCTACTGGAAGAATGGGGTGGCAACAATCCTTGCAGATAACACATCATACTCAAATGTAAGTGCAATTGCAGTGAATGGCAGTGATGTTTATTGCGCTGGTTCCTCAGGGACGATAAATGCCACTTTTGCGACCGTTTGGAAGAATGGTGTAGAAACAAAACTTACAAATGGTTCGGCCCCCGGCGGTGCTGTTGCGGTCGGTATCGCGGTAAATGGGAGCGACATATCTGTGTCAGGCTATACAACATCTCCCAATGCCTATGGTCCATATAATTCCATTGTAACCTACTGGAAAAATGGAGTGGAAACAATGCTTACAGACGGCACTTCAAATTCTGTTGCAAATTCTTTGACGGTGAACGGTACTGATGTTTATATCGGAGGTTACACCACGCTTACCAACGGTAATACAGTAGCAACATATTGGAAAAACGGCGTAGCTGCGATGCTTGCAAATGGCTCATCAAACACATTTGCAAAAGCCATTGCGGTAAACGGGACTGATATATACGTAGCGGGTAATAATTCAACCGGAGCAAGCTACTGGAAAAATCGCGTGCCGGTACAGCTCGTTAAAGGCGTCTCGGCGGCTAATGGCATTGCTGTTGTGCCGCGTTGAATAAAAGTAAATAAGCAAAAATTAATATTTTATTTGTTTATTAAAAAATATTCTACTTACTTTACCGACATTATATATGATTATTAACAATACCATAACAACAACAGTTACTACCACCGGGATAAAACTCGGAGGGAGCTAATCGTATGGTGTAAAAACATAAAAGAAACCAAATGAGCGCCTTCCTCCGAAAAGAGGAAGGCGCTTTTGTTTATATCAGCGCGTAATGAAAATTTTAAAATTTGGCGGCACTTCCGTAGGATCAGTTCAAAGCATCGAAACCTTATTGACCATTTTAAAGGATGAGGTTAAAACAACGGATAAGCCAGTAGTGGTATTATCGGCCATGAGCGGGGTTACCAACCTGCTGGCTTCTATGGCCGAAGATACCGCAAACGGCAACGATTTTACCGGACCTTTAGCGGAACTGGAAAAACGCCATTTTGACGTTGTAAAAAGCTTGCTGGCCGTGCAGCACCAGAACCCGGCCTTTACCCGGTTAAAGATATATTTCAACCAGTTGGAAGAGCTGCTGCAGGGTGTACTTACTTTAAGGGAGCTTACACCAAAAACCCGCGATCTGGTGCTAAGCTATGGCGAACGGTGCGCTACCTTAATGATCTGCAAAATAGCAGCGCAGCATTTCCCTGAAGTATTATGTGTGGATGCATCGGAACTGATAAAAACCGACAGCTCTTTCGGGCAGGCAAAGGTAGACATAGATTTGACCAATTTATTGATACAGGGTTTTCATAAAGAACACCGTGACAAAATGCTTTTTGTAACCGGCTTTATAGCTGCAAACGAGGCCGGGCAGATCACTACCCTGGGCCGCGGCGGGAGCGACTATACCGCAGCCCTGTTTGGTTCGGCTTTAAACGCAAAGGAGATCCAGATATGGACAGATGTAAACGGCATGATGACCGCCGACCCACGTATGGTGAAAAAGGCGTTCTCATTGCCGGAGCTTACCTATACCGAAGCGATGGAGCTTTCTTATTTTGGCGCCAAGGTGATCTATCCCCCTACAATGATCCCGGCTTTTTTGAAGAAGATACCCATTGTCATAAAAAACACTTTTGAGCCGGGTTTTAAAGGTACGGTTATCCGGCACGACTGCAAGCCATCAAACCTGCCTATAAAAGGCATATCGTCTATCAACAACATCAGCATCCTTAACCTGGAGGGCAGCGGCATGGTGGGCAAGTCGGGCTTTAGCGGGAGGTTATTCTCTCTGCTGGCCCGCGAGCAGATCAATATTATCCTGATCACACAGTCATCCTCCGAGCACAGCATCACTTTTGCCATACAGCCAGGTGATACAGAAAAGGCGCGCCGATTAATAGAGCAGGAATTTGAGCTGG
>JAQBOH010000018.1 GCA_028288125.1 Mucilaginibacter sp. | reverse complement strand
TTGAAATAACAGTGATCAGCTCTTTATAAATAGATGAATCAGCTTCGTATAAACCCAGTTTGGTAGGGGTAGCTGTAGCCGGCGTTGTTTTAACGGAGGCTGAGCCGGTACCAACTGTCTGTTTCTTACATGATACCGCGAAAAGAAATAAAATCGAACTGGAAATAACCAGCAAGCTTTTAATAGTGTATGTTTTTTTCATTTATATTTTAATCAATATTTATATTAATTAACTTAACATTAATTTCATTGTTTTATTATGCAATCATTTATTTGCCCCGATAAATGAAATAAATTTGACATAAACATTACTCAATTACGGGAGTTCGCGCTGTTATGCGACAATGTTTATGCATTTTGTTTATAAAAACTTATTTTTTGGTGTATTGTTGTCTATATATCAAAAATATATTACTGCCCCGGAACTATGGCGATTATCCGCCATCATATAAAACCAGCCCGTAAGCTACACAATAAAACCATTCGCCGCCGGTAAAGCCGCTCTTTCCAATCCTTTATGTTTTACGGCCAGCGCGTGTTTTTCGTTGCCTTTCACTATAAAGGTAACGGCGCGCTTATTATCTTATAAATAAAAATATTTCTTGAAACCATAACGAAAATGGCGTGTTAAATTTATTCACATCAACAAAATCAAATATTATGAAGGCAGCTGTGTTTCACAAGCCCGGCGATATCCGCGTTGACAACGTTGCGGATCCACGCATAGAAAATTCGCAGGATATAATATTAAAAGTAACCTCTACAGCCATTTGCGGTTCCGACCTGCACATTCTGAGCGGCGCGGTTCCGCGGACTGAACCGATGACTGCATAAAGGTTGTATTAAAGCCCTAACCGGAATTTTAAATAGAAGTATTATGAAACAGGAAGTAATTAAAACGAAGCCGCAAAAGCAGAACCATCAGCCCGGCGTAGAGGCCAGGATGGATCCTAAACCCGAGTATATAAAAAAGACCTATAAAGCGTCGGGAAAATTAAAGGGCAAAACCGCGCTCATTACCGGCGGCGACAGCGGAATTGGCCGCGCAGTAAGCGTACATTACGCCAAAGAAGGCGCAGACATTGGCATTGTTTATCTCGACGAAGATGTCGACGCCATTGAAACCAGGAAATTGGTTGAAGCAGAAGGCAGAAAATGTATCCTGTTCAAAGGAGATGTAAAGGATGCAGGCTTCTGCAGGTCAACGGTCGAAAAAATAGTTAAGGAGTTAGGCAGCCTGAACATCCTCGTAAATAATGCCGGCATGCAGTTCCCGCAAAAAGAAGCCGAGGCTATTTCTGAAAAGCAACTGGAGGAAACTTTCCGTACCAATATATATGCCTATTTCTTTTTTGCAGAAGCGGCGCTTAAACACTTTAAGGAAGGCGACTGCATTATCAATACAACATCGGTAACCGCTTACCGCTCCTCTCCTAACCTGATCGATTATTCTTCAACAAAGGGAGCTATCACCAGCTTCACCCGGTCGCTGGCCACAAACCTGGCTAAAAAGAAGATCAGGGTAAATGCTGTGGCGCCTGGCCCGGTTTGGACGCCTTTGATCGTTTCGACATTTGAAGAGGAAAAAATTAAAAAGTTCGGAAGCGAAACAGCCATGGAACGCGCCGGCCAACCGGCGGAGCTTGGCCCGGCTTACGTATTCCTGGCTTCGGACGATGCCTCATTTATTACCGGGCAGGTTATCCATGTTAATGGTGGCGAAGTGGTGAATGGATAATATACTTTTGAATCAGCTTGTTATGTCAAACAATTAATTATCTTCTATTACTATGGATAGCCAGATAGAGCGGTTTGAATTAAAGGACGATGGCGTATTCCCAAATAATAAATTGCCTGCCTTGCTTTATAAAGGCGTCCTGAATATTCCGTTTTTATTTCCGGCGACACATGTAAAAAATCTATTTCGCAAAAACAACTGGTCCAATGCCTGGGCTTTCGGGATATATGAGTATCATCATTACCATAGCACCACCCACGAAGTTTTGGGCGTTTATGAGGGTAAAACGACATTGCAATTGGGCGGCAAAAACGGTGTTAAGATCGAAATTGAAAAAGGCGACGTACTGGTGATCCCCGCAGGGGTGGCGCATAAAAATTTAGGTAAGGAAAAAGATGTGAGCTGTGTAGGAGCTTATCCAAACGGGATGGATTACGACATGAACTATGGAAAACCAGGGGAACGGCCGCAAACCGACGAAAATATAAAGGCCGTTCCTATTCCCGCTACCGATCCGGTATATGGCGCCGGCGGTTTAAAAGAGGTTTGGAAAGGCTAAGAAAATGCGTTATTTTTTACTTTCTCAAATTCGTATTTTCCTTTGATGTGCTTATTTAAATAAATTCCCTTTGAACCTGAGGTTTTCATACGTATGTATTCTTCTTCGGGCACATTCTTATAGTCGTATATCATACCCGACACGAAGACCACTCTCAGTGTAGCCTTTCCAGGGTCATATTTCATCGAAGCGACAACCGTCGACGGCATAATTTACCTCCTTGCTGCCTAAGTGCTGAATATACTTTGCGCTTTTTTGATCGTTTTTTCCAGGTCAATTCCCTTTCCCAATACACCTTTAAACAAATCACCTTCAACCTTTAAGCGGTCGATCGAGTTGAAAATGGTAAAATGTTTCATGGTAAGGCCGGGTTTCACCTCATCCCAGTGCAGCGGCATCGATACCGTGGCGCCCACCTTTGGCCGTAACGAATATGGTCCGGCAATGGTAGCGCCGGGGCGGTTCTGCAAAAAGTCGAGATACATTTTGCCATTTCGCTTGGCTACCATGCGTTCGAGGCTGGTATAATCCGGTATTTGTTTGTGGACGATATTGACGATGATCCGCGCGAACATCTGCGATTGGTCGTAATCATATTTCGCGCCAAGGGGTATATAAATATGCATCCCGGTTGAGCCGGACGTTTTACAAAACGACGGCACATCAATGGCATCCAGTACCTTTTTTACTTCCAGCGCCGCCTCGATCACCTGGTCGAAAGTGTTTTTGTCAGGGTCAAGATCGATCACGCAATAATCGGGGTTATCGGGCGATTGTATCCGGCTGAACCAGGGATTCATTTCGATACAGCCCAGCGTAGCCATCCACAATAAGACCGCCTCATCCGAACCAACTAAATATTCCTTATGCTCACCATCGCTGGTCGTGTACGGAAAGGTTTTGGTGATCCAGTCGGGCGCTTTGCCTTTTACATCCTTCTGGTAAAAACTGGGCCCGTGTATGCCGCCCGGAAAACGGTTAAGCGACATGGGCCTGTCTTTCAAATAAGGTAAAATATATTCAGCAACCTGGTAATAGTAATTAAACATATCCCTTTTGGTTACGTTATCCTCCGGCCAGTAAACTTTGCTCAGGTTTGTGAATTTGATATCATGACCGCAAATTTTACGCACCTGGGTTTCATCTTTTGGATTAAGTAATGTTTTACGATCCTTATCCTTTGGTGGCTGAATGGCTTCTGTTGAATTATCGGCCGGGTGTGCGTCAACTTCCTCTACCACTTCTTCGGTATCCTTCGGCGTTTCGAGCACAACATCCGTGGCCTTTTTATCCGTGCGCATGCCTTTAAAGGATGCCTGCCTGAATACGCCGTCGCCGGTCACCTCAGCAAAAGCCACTTCGCCTACCAATTCAGGTTTCAGCCAGGTTGGCTTGGCCCCCAATCGCTTAGGCCGGAAACGGGATGGCTTATCCACGTCGGGCTCAACGTCAAACGGACTTTTATCGGTAATCAGCGGCTTAAATTGGGCCATCATCTCCTTTTGCATTTTATCGTTGAAGCCTGTACCAACTTTTCCAACATACCGCAATATCCCATGGTCGTAAACACCCATGGCCAGCGCGCTGAAAGGCTTGCTCGTTCCTTCATTCCGGGTAAACCCGGCAATAACCACTTCCTGCCGCTTATGTACTTTTATTTTCAGCCATTCGCGGGATCGAAGGTCGGATGTATAAACACTACCGGCCTTTTTTGCGATAATACCCTCCAGGCCTATCCGCTGGGCCGCGTTAAAAAACTCGATGCCACGCGCTTTAAATATTTTGCTTTGACGAATGCGGTCATCGTCCGTTGGCAAAACTTCTGTTAAAATAGCCAGGCGGTCTTTTAAGGGCAGCCCGGTCAGGTTTTTGCCCTCGTACCATAATATATCAAACACATAATAAACCAGGTGGCCGTCCGCCTCGCTGCGCCAGTTTTGCAGGGCGCCGAAATCCGAAACGCCTTTGTCGTTCAGCACAAGTATCTCCCCATCAATCACAGCGTTGATCTTCCAGCTTTTTAAAAGCTTGATAATGGGATAAAATTTATCGAAAGGTAAATTATTGCGTGATATTAACTGTGTGTCAGATTTGTTGACGGTCGCAATCGCCCGGTAACCGTCCCACTTCACTTCGTAAAACCAGTCGGGATCGTCAAAAGGCTCATCAACCAAGGTGGCCTTCATCGGCTTGATGTTTTTTGGCAACGGGGATTTTCGCGCCGATTTTATAAGCGCCTCAGCATTGGGCCCACCCGTATCCACCAATTGTGCATGGGGGTTTTCACCCACCATTTCCTCAGCCGCTTGCTCCGGTTTTTTTTTTTTGCCGCTCGTTTTAACTTTTTCAACGTCTTCTTCGTGCCCGTGCTGCCATACCTTTTCACTGCTTTTCTCCATATCTGCGATGGTCTTTCCCGACGATACCGATTTATCCAGCGTTGTAATATCCTTTTCGGAGGCGAACGCGTCATTATGCTTGATCAGCAGCCAGGCATTTTCGCCCATGCCGTGTGTTTTTACAAGCGCAAACTCGCCCTTTAGCTTTTTACCATTCAGCTTAATTTTAAGCGACCCGGATTGCAGCTGTTTCAGCAAATGTTTTTCCTGTTCTTTTTTGCCTTTAATGTCCTCAATGGGCTCATATGTCCCTTCATCCCATACAATAACCGTCCCGCCGCCATACTGGCCCTGCGGAATGATGCCTTCAAATGTCCGGTAATCAAAAGGATGGTCCTCAACCATCATTGCCAGGCGTTTTACAGCCGGGTCGGTTGATGGCCCTTTTGGCACTGCCCAGCTTTTTAATACGCCGTCCATTTCGAGCCTGAAATCATAGTGCAAACGCGAAGCGTCGTGTTTTTGAATCACAAATAATAATTCGTCCTTATCTTTACTTTTACCTGCCTTAGGTTCGGCGGTTTTTGTAAAGTCGCGCTTTTTCACATAGGTTTCCAGGCTCATGGCGTTATTTTTTTAGATGCTGTTTAACTGCATTTGCAGACGTTCCGGCGTTTTTAACGGCTTCCTTCAATTCCTCCGCGCTGATACCAAGGGTTTTGGTCCAATACTCCACCTCGTAATTTTCATGGAGGTTTATGCGGTCCCTATCAGGACTTCCCACATTATTTTTATTGTCCATAGTTTTAATTTTTAATATATAAACTTAACAATTAATTTAAAGGAAGGTTTGGGAAAACAATATACCCGGTTATATGATCACCCGGAAAGTAAGATTTACACGCGGCAACATCGGCCGGGTTGATTTTGCTATACGGTGTTGCCAAAACCGCTGTAAATCGCCCTTCATTAATAACAACGACCCATTTTCAAGGTTCACGGCATATTTAAGTTTATGATCCTGTTTATAGCGTACATCAAAACGCCGCGCCTGGCCAAAACTTACCGACGCGATCATCGGTTTAAGCCCCAGCTCGTATTCATCATCGCTATGCCACGCTACCGAATCATTTCCGTCACGATAGTAATTTAGCAACACGCTGTTAAATTTCACTCCTGCAATTGGCTCAACCCGGTTTTTTATCGTTAATAGTTCTTTTGTCCACGGAGCTGGATTATACTTATTTCCCGAAAAACTATAGGACTGGCTCATATCGCCATGCCAGGCAATCAATCGCGGCGTTTTAATTATTTTGCCGTACATGTGCGCGGTTTCCTGTATCCATTGTATTTGATGAATAAAGGTTTCCAGTAAAGCACCGCTTTCGGCAGGGTCAAACACCCCTGGTTTGTAAACCATCAGGTCGGCAGGCAGGTCAGTCCCGTTACCGGGACTTTCAAACAAACTAAATTGTTCCAATTTATATCAGTTTATCCAGCGTTACGGGCAGGTCGCGGACACGTTTACCGGTAGCGTGGTAAATGGCGTTATTGATAGCCACGGTAATGCCGGTAATGCCGATCTCCCCGATGCCCCGTGCGCCAATTGGCGAAATATAAGGGTCGGGAACATCAATAAACTGCACTTCCAACTGCGGCATATCGGCATTTACAGGAACAAGATATTGTGCCAGGTCGCGGGTTACCACGCGCCCGTTGTTAGGGTCGTAAGCCGTTTCTTCCATCAATGCCATACCGATACCGAATATCATACCGCCCATGATCTGATTTTTGGCCAGCTTTATATTCATCACCTTGCCGATGTCCATTACCGCGACCGCCTTGTCAACCTTTACCGTATTCAACACCGGGTCAACCAGCACCTTAACAAACTGCGCCCCGAACGAATGGAATGTATAAGGCTTGCGGTCGACATGTTCATCTTCCTGCACAGCAGGGTTTGTTTTGCTTTCTTCTTCAGCCGCAGCATCAGCCGAACCCGCAGCCGCCGGGTTCGATTCCGTTTGCTGGCGGGTTGATACATTGGTTTTTGCCAAAGCCTCTACTTTTTGCAGTCCCTGGCGGTTTAATAATTGTGTATACGTTTCGCCCCTGTCCGCATTATCCTTTAAATGGATACGGCCGTCGGAAGCAACAATATCCTCCTCCTTATGTCCATGCAAAGGCGATGTGTTGTCCAATATTGCCATCTTCTTTAATTTCTCCAAAACACCCAGGGCCGCTGCCCTTATTGCGGGCCCAACGCTGGCGGTAACCTGCGAGCCGCCTGAATTTGCGCCTTTGGGATATTCGCTATTGCCCAGCTTAACCTGTATTTTTTCTACGGGTAAACCAAATGCATCGGCGGCGGCCTGTGTCATAACGGTGTAAGTGCCGGTGCCAATGTCCTGTGTTGCGCACATGATCTCCGCATGCCCGTCCGCATATAATATCGCTTTCGCGGATGAGGCGCTGCGATTAGCGGGGTAAGTAGCTGTAGCCATTCCATACCCGACAAGATAATTTCCTTCCCTCATTGAACGTGGCTGCGGGTTGCGCTGCGACCATCCGATCGCTTCGGCGCCTCGCCTGTAACATTCTATTAGGCTTTTTGATGAGAACTGTTTCTTTTTATCCTCGTCTGTATCAGCGTAGTTGACTAATCTCAATTGAACCGGGTCCATTTTTAACTCGAAAGCCAGTTCATCCATTGCCACCTCAAGCGCATAGGTACCCGGCGCTTCGCCGGGGGCGCGGGTTGGGCACGGGGTACCCCGGTTGAGCCGGACCAGGCTATGGCTAACCTCGACATTTGGGCAGCTATATATTATACTGGTGGCAACGCCTGCCTGTTCAACAAACTCATCAACGAACGAACTTTCAGATGTCGTGTCATGTTTGATCGCATTCAGTTTGCCCGCGCTGGTAGCGCCAAAAGATATCTTTTGAATGGTTTGCGACCGCCGCCCGGCAGTTGTGAACATTTGCTGGCGGGCCAGCGCCAGCTTAACAGGCCGGTTTACTTGTTTTGCCGCCATGGCCGTCAGTACCGTATTGGGCCACGAAAACCCTTTTGAACCAAATCCGCCACCTATATATAGTGCAGTTACATTTACCTTATCGGGCGGAACACCAAGCATTGATGATAACAGATTTTTGCTTCCGGCTACAGACTGTGTGGCATCGTAAACCATTAGCTTATCCCCATTCCATTCCGCCACGGTAGCATGGGGCTCCATGGCATTATGATGGTAGACGGGCGTGGTATAAGTCTGCTCAAATTTAACTTCCGAAGTTTGCAGGGCGGCGTCGGCGACGCCGCGCGACACCTGTATTTTTGCGCCGCCCAGGCCGGAGACCGGCTTATATTTCGTTGAAAGGTTTTCTTCAAGCTTTATTGCGGGTTTCTCAATTTCATAGCCTATTTTAACCAGGGAGGCGGCGTGCTCTGCCTGCTCAAACGTTTCAGCCATTACTACGGCTACGGCCTGCCCGTCATAAAATATCCGGTCGTTTTGCATGGGTAAAAGATCCTTTTCAGCAAACTTGCCCGACCCGGGATCTGAACTTTGCGGAAAATGCAGGCTCATTGAATTTTTATACGACATAATGCCCACAAAACCCGGGGCCCGTTCCGCCTGCCGCGAATCGATGTTTTTAATGCGGCCTTTTGCTATGGTACTCAAAACCAATACCCCATAAACCATGTTTTTGGGAAAATACTCAGCGGAATAGGTCGCTTTTCCAGTTACTTTAAGCCTGCCGTCGACCCTGTCGATGGGCTTTCCAACTACTTCGTTCATGACATACCTCCTACTGTGGTTAAAGCATGTACCAGCGTACGCTTTGCCAGTTCAATTTTAAATGCATTGTGTTTATATGGCTTTGCCTCGCTCAGCGCGGCCTCCGCGGCCGTGCGGTAGCTTTGTTCGTTGGCTGCCGCGCCGGTTAGCACCTTTTCGGCAAGTTTCGACCGCCATGGCTTTGTCCCAACCCCGCCAAGGGCAATTCGGGCGTCCTTTATTCGGCCACCGTTGATATCCAGGATAACCGCTGCCGATGCCAGGGCAAATTCGTACGATGCACGATCACGCACCTTTAAGTAATGTGACCTGATCGCGTAAGGAATAGGCGGTATATCAACCGACGTGATCAGTTCGTCATGTTTTAATGTTGTCTCGTATTGCGGCGTTTGTGCCGGCAGCAGGTGAAAATCAGCAAAAGGAATTTCACGTGGCCCGGCCGGGCCTTGTACATGGATAACAGCGCCCAAAGCCGCCATCGCCACGCACATGTCGGAAGGATGCGTTGCGATGCAATATTTGCTTGTGCCGAGTACGGCATTATTCCGGTTATAACCATCAATAGCCGAACAGCCCGAACCGGGAACCCGTTTATTGCACGGCGCCGCCGTATCATAAAAATAAGGGCAGCGGGTGCGCTGCAGCAGGTTGCCTCCAACGGTTGCCATGTTCCTCAATTGTGCGGATGCGCCTGACAATAACGCTTCAGACAAAACCGGGAAATTTTTCATGATCAACGGATGGTAGGCCAGGTCGCTATTTTTAACAAGGGCACCAATTTTTATCGTTCCGTTTGGCAGGGTTTCAATGGTTTGCATTTTTAACCCGTTAATATCAATGAGCTGCGCAGGCCGCTCGATATTCAGTTTCATCAGGTCAACCAGGTTGGTGCCGCCCGCGATGATCTTCGCGCCGCCCCCTGTCATTGAAGTGATTGCTCCGCGCGGGTCGTTTGCGCGGATAAATTTAAATGATTCCATAATTTACGCGCTTAAACGTTCTTAACTTCTTTGATCGCTTCTACAATATTCTGGTATGCGCCGCAGCGGCAAATGTTTCCGCTCATCAGCTCGCGGATGTCAGCATCGGTTTTGGCATGGCCTTCGTTAATCAGGCCCACCGCCGAGCATATTTGCCCGGGCGTGCAATAGCCGCATTGAAAAGCGTCGTGTTTTAAAAAGGCAGCCTGCATAGGATGCAGCTCATCGCCTTTTGCCAAACCTTCAATTGTCGTTATTTCATCGCCCTGGTGCATGGCCGCAAATGTGAGGCACGAATTGATACGCCTGCCGTTAACCAGCACCGTACAGGCGCCGCACTGGCCATGATCGCAGCCTTTTTTTGTACCGGGCATCGCCAGGTTTTCGCGCAAAGCATCCAGCAGCGTGGTGCGCTCATCCATATTGAGCGTATGTTTTTGCCCGTTAACCGTAAGTATAACCATTGAAGTTTGCGGCTGTGCCGGAGGCGTTTCCAGGATGATCTCTTGCGCACCGGTTAGCAATGGTGCTAACGTTAAACCGGCCCCGGCCACAGCCACCTGGGTTAAAAAGCCGCGTCGCGAAGTGCCGGATGATGAAGACGAGGATTCATCTTCAATCGGGGGATCATGGTTTTCATCCATAATATTCAGGATTATAAAACCAATTAACAGGCAGATAAAATGAATTGTTTACCCCGAAGTAAAATATTATTGTAACAGTATTGTTAACGTCGCGGGCGGCAAAAAAGCAAAGCTCCGCGCGCAGACTAGTTAATTGCGGATATGATCGCTGTAGCGTGAGGCACGTCCAATGCTACCAGGTAATTATATGCCTGGGTAAGCTGTTGCCCAATAGTAGTATTGCCCTGGTATTTTTTGCGGAGGGTGTACCATTTATAAATCAGCTGCAGTTCGGTAACGGTATAAGTTACCCCGGTATATTGCTGTATAGCTTGTAAAAAAGTAAAGTTGAAATCCAGGGTCGGTTCAATCATGGTACCTTCGCCATAGTCGTTCCAGGTAATCAGCTGGAGATAATTTGTTCCGCTGGTTTTAGCCAGGTTAAGGCAATTTTGTAATGTAGCTACCCCGTTATAACCAATTAAGAACAAATTATTTCCCCAGCCGCCCTGCTTATAAAAATCCTGGAAACCGGGGTATGCACCGGCAAAATATGTCGCCAGGGATGGGGCGCGGTTTTGATAAAAGCCCTGTAGGTCTGTTTGGTCTGTGGCATTAACCCAGGCAAACTCCCCGCTGCCCGAGCTTCCGGTTACGCCGCCCTGGTATTCAAGGGATAATAGCCTTGGTTTATTTGAAAGACCGGAAAATGCCTGCTGCCAGTCGGCAGTTGTTTTCAGCGACTGCGGGCCAAAGTCGAGCAGCAAGGGCTGGTTGTTGATCTTTATATAACTGCTGCTGTTAAAGTATTGCGATTGCAGGTAAGTAAAATCCTGCTGGGCGGCAAGTACCGTATCAATTCCGGCCGCGGCTTTTACCTGCTTCAACGTGGCATCCTCGTAACAAATCGCAAATTGCAGGCCGGCATAAGGGACACGGTTAAAAAGGGAGTCGGTGTTTCGCTTAACAAGCGGATAGTCGGCCACGGTGTGCGTGCCATACCAGTCCACTATTACGCCGTCGATCCCTGCATATTTCATCAGTAACAAATGATAATCGATCACATCCCTGTCCGAACTCGCATACGGGCCGATCATCGGGTAAAAATACGAGGCGATCTGCCTTCGGCCATTTGACAGGATAACATCCGGGTTCTCATTTGCCATGGTCCAGTGCTGACCCCATTTCCCGGTGCCCGAAGTGGTGGGATCTTCAAACCATGCCATATAATGAACATACACCTTTTGGCTATTGGATTTTACAACCGGCTTTGCTACCGTTGCAATTACAGTAACGGCCGTATCGCTTTTCTTAGCCGTAACAGGCGTTGTACTGTTAACAGGGCTTTGTTTTTTGCAACCCGCAACGGATAAACAAATGACCAGAAGAAAGTCCAAAAGTCCGAAAAATCCGATAGCCCGGAAAATATGTCGCTGGATTAAAAAAAACCTCATGCTCACTCTCTAAATAAATCCAAAATTCGCATTCCTCAATAAGTCCGAACCCGATAGCTATCGGGTCGAACATTCGAAACGGGTAGCCTTCTTGAACACCTTAAAAAAACTGACGACGTGAAAAATCGGAAATCATCACCCCTATTTATAAAATTTCAGCGCCTTATCTTCCGCGGTAACCGGCTTTATACTTATCGCAGCACCTCCGCCATTGGCCAGTTTGATATTTAGCCTGGTGTCATCGGTCACCAAAAACCTGGTCACCTGGTAAGCCTCCGGGTTATTTTTCCAATCGGCATCACCCGCGTCGGCGTATATCGCGGCAACATATTTTTTTCCTTTGTCCAAAAAACCTAATGGAACAACAGCATGGCGGCCGTTTTCGTTTGTAATAGCACCGATAAACCAGTTGGCAGTGCCCTTCTCTTTCCGGGCGGTGGTAATATATTCGCCAGGCTCTGCCTCAATAACTTTGGTATCATCCCAGTCGGTGGCTACATCCTTAATAAATTGAAAAGCATCCAGGTGCTTTTCGTAATTCTCCGGCATATCTGCAGCCATTTGTATTGGGCTGTACATGGTTATATACAGAGCCAATTGTTTAGCCAAAGTACTGTGTACCTGCCTGCCCGGCACCGTCGAATATCCCCGTATTTTGAAAATTCCGGGTGTATAATCCATTGGGCCGCCTATTAGCCGTGTAAATGGCATAATCGTTTCGTGGTTAAGATTGTTCCCGGTACTAAACGCATTGTACTCGTTACCCCGGCCTGCTTCACATGCCATCCAATTTGGGTAGGTACGCTGCAGTCCCGTTGGCCTGACCGGTTCATGGGCATCCAGCATCACGTGATATTGCGCCGCCTTTTGCGCTACGCGAATATAGTGGTCTACCATCCACTGCCCGTCATGATGCTCGCCGCGCGGAATGATCTTGCCGACATAGCCTGTTTTTACAGCCGGGTATCCAAATTTATTCATAAAACGAAAAGCAGTATCCATTTGCCGCTCGTAGTTGGTAGCCGAACCGGATGTTTCATTATGCATGATCATTTTTACACCTTTCGACGCTGCATATTGGGTGATCGCCCGTACATCAAAATCAGGATATGGTGTTACAAAATCAAAAACATTTTCCTTCCAGTTGCCAAACCAATCCTCCCAGCCTACGTTCCATCCTTCAACCAAAACGCCTTGGATGCCATTTTGGGCGGCGAAATCTATATATCGTTTTACATTGGCCATATTAGCGCCATGCTTTCCGCTTGGTATAAGCTTGCCATCAGCGCCCGGCGCGTTGTCACTATAACTCCATGTACTATTACCTGTTTGCATTTCCCACCACACACCAACAAACTTCATGGGCTTTATCCACGAGGTATTTTCAATTTTCGATGGGTCGTTCAAATTAAGGATCAGTTTCGAGGCCAGTATGTCTTCGGCCCTGTTGCTGATAATAATGGTACGCCACGGCGTTTTACCCGGCGCGTTCATATAGGCTTTGTTACCCACGGCATCGGCCACCAAATTTGCGGTTAGCTTAAAGGTTTTTATATCGGCATGTAACTGCATCGACGTATAATTTTGCAGCGCGGCCTCGTGAATATTGATATAAAGGCCCTCAGCGGTTTTCATCATCAACGGAGTTTGAACGCCATATTTGTCGGGAACAAAGCGGACAGCAATATCAGTTGCCGACTTTGCCAATACAGAGGCGTCTATCTTGCTGATCGGCGATACGGTATAAGGATATTCATTGCTGTCGTAATCTCCAGGGATCCAAAATGTTTTATGGTCGCCGGTCAGGCTAAATTCGGTTAATTCGTCGGATACAATAAAATATTTAAGGTTGGGCTGTTCCGGAAATTCATACCTGAACCCTACCCCGTCGGCAAATACCCTGAATATAATATTCAGCAACCTGCCGGCCTTATCTTGCTGTTTTAAATGAACGGTCACCTGCTCATAATGATTACGGATATGGCTTACTTCACCCCAAACCGGCTCCCATGTTTCGTCAACAGTTTTTCGTTCTGTTCCGGTTATTGCAAAATGACCATCAAAATTTTGTCCGTCTGATAAGTTAATACCCATATACGATGGGTTGATAACAGCCTGCTGATCATAACCGACATTATAAACGGGCCGCCCGTGGGCATCAAGCTTAAATTCAAGGTGAACCTTGCCCATTTCTGCCCGTATTGTTTGGTTGTCTTGTGCCTTCAGGCTGCTATAAACGGCAAGGCTTAATAAACATATAAATATTTTTTTCATCAGTATCTTGTGTGCTGTTAGTTATCCGTGTTGATCTCCTGTTATTTTGAACTGTTTCTTCCATTACTGCCAGCTTTAAATGCAGAATTGTATTCGCTGGAATATTGGGGCTCAAAGCCTTTATAAAGATCTTTGTAAAAGTTATTAAATTCACTGCTAAACGTATACGTTATCCTGTCGGAGCGGAAGGGCTTATCGGTGATACCCTCCGGGGTGGTAAAATGAATCGCCATTTTGTGGTTTCTTGTGACAGACACTGCTACCGGCCCGGGCCGCATCGGAAATTTTGTTGATACCAGGCCGGCCCCGATTGCTTTGGTATTACCATTCACATTCAGTTCTGCTTTTGACTTAAACAGGGATACTACTTCAATAGAATCCTCCCACGATGCAGATATCACTTCCTTTTGAAAGCTTACCACCGGGATGTTGTAAGGATACGGCTTAATGGTATGTTTGTATTTTTTGAAAAACACAATGGCAACATCTTTTCCGGCATACGGCGACGACAAGCCCTTCCATTCGTTCTTATAATAATTCAGCAATATGGAAAAGCCATCGTTGTGGTTGATCTCTGGTGCCAGATGGTGCCCTTCCGGGTAATCGTTCCAGGTGATGATATTTATTATTGGCGCATTCTGCTTAATCCCAAATTCAAAAAGTTTCCGGAAGTTATACGATAGGCCAGTGATGATTTGCTTCCGGTCAACCCCGGCAATACCTGCCTGCACCGCATCCCCGGCTTTCCGGTACATATTCCAGGTACATTTTTTCAAGAGTTTCGACGTATAAAAATCGCCGAAAACCGAGGCAGTAAATGTACGGTGGCGCAACCTGCATTGTTCGGATACCATGTTGCCGAGATAGTCTTTATCACTATAGGGCAGCGTCCATATCCAGGTCGCCGGGAAATAATCCAGGAAATTATTAAGGTCTTTTACACTGATCTCCTTATTGATGGTAAAAACGCAGGCAAAATGTTCATGCACCGCGTTAGCCAGTCTTTTATAAGCCCGGGCAATGTAAAATTGCTGGGTCAATCCATGTTTGTCGGCAGGCACGTCAGCCAAACCTTCACCATCCCATTGATAGATAATAAGCCTGCCATCAGGCGTACGCAGCCAGTGAGGATTGTCGCGCCCCGCTTCATTAAGGATATGGTTCATCCTTGTGCTCAATTCTGCGATTTTTGCGGCTTCTGTACTTCCATCCGGGTGTGATATACAGAAAGTGAACTTAAAATTAATATGCTTTTGATCAGCTGCCCTGAAATACGCCCTGATAATGTCGTCCCACTTCGGGTTATGCAAGGTATAATAAAACTGGAAACCGTCAATCCCCGACCGGATAGCCGCTCGCATTTCAAACTCCACCGCTTCATCAAGCGTAGCATTCGCCAGCAAGCTGTCCGACATCACTTTTACCTGGGTCAGCCCGCCTAATGGCGAAGTGATATTGCCTTGTGGTGAATAATATTTAGGATTACACCCGTCTTCAAATTCGTGCCCTTTATAACGGATAATATTGGTCATGCAATGTGCGATAACCAGCTTTTGATTGGTAAGGGGCAAGCTATATTCCGGCAGGTTTTTTAATGAATCCTGCGCATGGGCAAAACCGGCAAACAGTATTCCAATAACAGGTAAAAAAAATACCCGTATCCTTTGTATAAAGTAAATAAAAATCATGACCCGATTTCTAATAATCATTAAATGTAAAAAAAAAGTGTAAAGCCATCTCACCTGCTTTACACTTAATTAATCAACTATTATCAATTGTATCCCGGGTTTTGCTTGATTTTTGAATTGGCGTTGATTTCACTCAACGGGATGGGCCAAACGTATGATTTAGCAGGGTCAAAAGTCGCCGTTAACGGGCCAGTAACGTTTATCGCAGTTTGATAGTATGCTGCTTCCGATTGGCCTATTTTCCATCTGCACACATCAAACCACCAGGTGCCTTCGTTAAATAACTCGGCCCAGCGCTCGTAGTACAAAGGATTGTGACCTAAAACCGGATCGGGGTACAGGGCATTTGCGGCAGGTGTAACATCGGTAAGCGATTTGTAATCAATTGCCGAAGGTGTATTAACTGGCAAACCATATGCCCTGCGTTTAACTTTATTTAAATACTCAAGCCCGGTGGCGTTATCGTTCGATCCTATACTGGCCTCTGCATATAACAAGTACACATCTGCTAAGCGAAGCATGTAATAATCCCATATATCGCCAGTATGGCCATTGTTACCGGCACCGCTTTGTATGGAGTAGTTAATCGGTTCGTATTTCCTCAGGCTGAAGCCATAATGGGTATCCCCCTGGCTAGCATAAATGGCTGGTTTTGAAACCAATGTAGGAGTAACACCATCCACTATTATCTGATCGATATGTGGTTGAAGCAAATTTACGAATAAACGAGGGTCGGCAGATTGACTGGTCCGTACCGCTAACGCGGCAGCTTTATAGGTAGGATCTATAATCTGCTGAGGATTACTATTAGAAGGATTTGAGCCAGTATATGTAGGATTAGCAATTAAAGTGTATGACGGAAGCGGATAACCGAAACGTAAAACATTTTGATCGTGTGCGAACATGTTTGCATAGCCACTCGTCGTTACATCGCCTTCGTTTCCGCTTAGGCCAAAATATGAAGGAGACCATGGTATACCGTCACCGGTTGATGAGTTTGGATTTCCGGTGTATATACTATAACCACCTTTTGAATCCGGATCGACATATAATTCCAGCAATGATTCGCTGTTGAATTTATTAAGACCATTGAAAGCGTTGTTATAAGTAGCAAATGGCATTAAAAATTTGCCGCTATTTGTTATTACATCGTTTAGAACAGTTTTTGCATCGGCCCAGTCCTGCATGTAAACGTAAGCCTTTCCTAACAAACCTTTTGCCGACCATTCGGTAGCCCGGGCGAGGTCGGTTGAAGGCCAAACCTGGCCTTTAAGCAATGTTGCCGACTGTTTAAGGTCGCTAACAATTAAGGCCCAGGTATCTTTTACTGTACCGCGTGCAACTTGTGTTTGAGCCAAACTGGAAGGCACACCGGTAACTAACGGAACGCCCAGGTTACCGCCATTTGTACCATCAGCTTTTAAGTAACCATTGCCAAAAAAACATTCAAGTTCCATGTAATACCATGCGCGCAGGCAATAAGCCTGACCAAGAACCAGGTTAACCGCCTTGGCATCGACAGATGGGTTTGTTTTTAATAAAACCCCGGCCGCGTAAATGGTAACGTTACAATTTTTTATGCCGGTATAACTGGCGGTCCAAAATTCTCTTGCGTACTCGTTGCCTGACGTAAGGTTTTCGGCAGCATCTTCGGCACTGGCCCCATCGGGGGTATAGGTGTCATTCAACGTGTGCATGGTATTCCCCAGCGCTTTTGGCAGGAAATTAAAACCGAATATACCCGCATCGCGCAAATTGGAGTAACATGACACCAAAACCGTTTGCAGTTGTTCAATAGTAGCCGGGTAAGTGGCACTGCTATATGCATTTTGAGGCCCGATGTTAACCGGGGCTTTTTTACATCCCGCCACTAAAATGAGCAGGAGCGCTGCAATATATTTTTTCTTTAACATTTTGATAAATTTTGAAGGTTATGATTATAAACTAACATTAATTCCGGCCGAAAAGATCCGCGCCTGGGGATAATTCGTTACCGCGTCAATACCCTGGGTTGTCGGACTAACGACCCCTGGCGAGCCAAATGCGCTACCCAATTCCGGGTCGAGCCCCGAGTACTTGGTAATAGTAAACACATTATTTGCCATTATGAATACCCTAAGGCTTTTAACGCTGATTTGCCGTAATACAGCGCCGGAAAAAGTATATCCCAGCTGAAGGTTTTTAAGCTTCAAATAGTCGCCGTTTTCAACAAAGTAGCTGTTTACCGACGAGTAATTTTGGTTTTGATCTAACGCATTTCCACCACCAGTTTGCGGGCTAAGCAGCCTTGGTTGCGATGTTAGGCCATTTGAGCCTAAGAAAGAATCGTGAAATACCTGCGGGGTAGTGTTGCCATCGGCAAACAGCGATTGCTCGTAAGCTTTTACACCGTTAAACAACTGTACTCCCCATACGCCATTGAATAACGCGGCCAGGTCAAACCCGGCATAGCTAACGCGGATATTAAACCCATAAATAAATTTGGGGTTAGGGTTACCTATCACTTGTTGGTCGGCGTTATTTATTACACCATTACCATCCAAATCCTGGTATTGCAAATCGCCAATATTTGCTTTATGGCCGTTCACAGTTTGTTTTTGGGCTGTAGCCTGATCGCTGAATATTCCGATTGCCTTGTAGCCATAAAACGAACCGAACGGTATGCCTACCTTGGTGATGGTTAATGACTGGTTAGGCATCATGTTAAAACCCGCATCGCCCAAACTATAGTAGTTAATACCGCCATAAACAGCATCTGTAGCCGCGCCGCTTAATTTAGTAACCTTGTTTTGATTATAGCTTAAGTTAGCGCTTATATCAAAACCAAGCTTGCCAATTTTACTTCGATAACCTGCCATTAAATCAATACCCCTGTTGTCAACATCGCCAATATTTGTAATGTAGGGTGATGTAAATCCAGCAGTTGGGGGCAATGGAAGCTGATAGATCAAATCAGAAGTCTTTTTGTTGTACAACTCTGCCGAAAAATAAAGGCTGCCGTGTAACGCTTCACCGTCAATACCCAGGTTGGTCTCAGTAATAGTTTCCCAATGCAGGTTTGGATTAGGCACGCTGGTTAAAGTGTTGGCAACCTGGAAGGACTGACCGGGAGCAAAACCCTGTGCACTGGTTGACACAAGTCCATACGTACTGGAAATAAACTGGCCGTAAGTTGAAGTAAACGTATACGGGCTGATATTACTGTTGCCAAGCTGGCCGTAGCTACCTCTTATTTTCAAGCTGTTTATGCCCGGTAGCGCATTTTTAAAGAACGGCTCTTCACTAATAGTCCAACCGGCTGATGCTGCCGGAAATATACCTTTTTGTTTATTTGGCCCAAACACCGAATAGTTGGCATCCTGCCTGATAGATGCCGACAGGAAGTAGCGCTCGTTAAAGTTGTAATTTAAACGTGCAAATTGCGACTGGATAAGGCTTTGCGGGTCATACGTACCTGTAACTGTTGCAGCAGACGCAGAAGTTGAATTGAAGGTATAACTTGGCAAGCCTACAGCGCTTTCGTAAGCGTAAATGCTATTGGTTTTGTTTGCTATCTGCTCGTAGCCGGCCATAGCGCTGATATTATGTTTGCCAAAACTTTGATTATAGTTCAGCACATAGTTGGTAAGTAACTGGCTGCTTTGGTAATAAGATTTACTAAGTGAATTAACAGTACTTGAAACCGTACCAAAAACATACGTGTTTTGAAAATCATCTACCGTTGTTGAATAGTAGCTGTATCCTAAAGTTGTCCTGAAATCGAGATGAAGCGGAAGTTTTATGTCGGCATATAAATTTCCCTGGAAGTTATTTTTCACGTCCTGCGCCCCTGCCGAGTTGATTGCGCCTATCGGATTGGGCCCCTGAAAGCTAAGTCCGACCCCAGCGGGCTCAGTGCCGTATGTTCCGTTTTTATTATAGAGAGGGATAATAGGCTGGGTACGAAACGGCGCGTTATGTAATTGGGCCTCGGCGCCTACAAGCGGCGAAGTTATACGTTGCGATGCATTGAGTTCCTCGCCTACAGTAATAAATTTACTTAGCTTGTAGTCGGTATTTATACGTATACCGCCAATATTTGAGTAATTTTTCAAAAATATACCGGTTTGCTGATTATAAAATCCGGAGATCAGGTAATTCACATTGGTTGAAGCACCTGAAATAGAAAGGTTATAATTTTGTTCGGTACCATTGCGGTACAAAAGATCAACCCAGTTGGTATTTGAAAGTGTATCCTGACGGGCTTCTGTAAATGTAGCCGGGTTAACCAGTTTCTCTATTTTAATGAAGTCATCTTTGCCAAGCAATTGAATTACTTTTGGCTTGGTAAGACCGTACCTCGCGCTGAATGCTATTTGCGGTGGCCCGCCAATGCCTGAACCCTTTTTTGTTGTTACCACGATAACTCCACCTGCCGCCGCCGAACCATAAATGGCCGCCGAAGCCGCATCTTTCATTACATCAAGCGATACAATGTCCTGGGGGTTAACGTTGCTCAGATCGGACAGCCGTACACCGTCGACGATGTAGAGGGGATTAGGCTGATAAAATGAAGCAACACCTCTGATTATAATTTGCGGAGCAGCATCCGGAGCGGCGGAAGACGTTATTACGTTAACACCGGCTACACGGCCCTCCAATGCTTCGATAGGATTGGTGATAGGCTGGTCTTTAAAAACATCGCCTTTAATCGATGATATTGAACCGGTAAGGTCTTTTCTCTTTTGGGTACCGTAACCCACAACAACAACCTCGTTCAAAACGCTGTTACTTGCGCTTAGCCGCACATCAATTACCGTGCGATTATTTACCGGCACTTCCTGCCTGTCGAATCCTAACATTGAAAAAACGAGTACATCATTGTTATTCGCGTGTAATAAATATTTTCCCTGTATATCTGAATTTGTACCGGTCGAACTATTCTTGATTGTAATAGTTACTCCCGGAAGAGCTTGCCCGTTTTCATCGGTAACTTTACCGGTTACCGTTATTTGCTGAGCAAGGGCCCAGGATGATAACAGTAAAAACAACGGACAAAAAATTAATTTTAGTAATTGTTTTTTATACATAACGTTTAAATTTTTAGAGTTTACAATTGGTTTGATTTTATTGGAATATAGCAACGGCTATCAGTTCGGCGCTAGCCCGAGAGGAAATGGGTGGACAAATGCTTCGCGTCCCTGGTATTTTCGCACCGCGAATACCATATACAAGAGCATTTATACACCAATTGAATTGGTTGATTTACTTTCATAACACGATAAGATTTAGAAGTTGGTTGGTTTATAATATGCCTTTAACCAACGTTTTACAATTGGTGCTAATTGGCATATCAAAGAGAAGAGATAATAAAAGCAAGTGCTAATTTCAAAAGTAAAATATAAAGAAAATCGCTATCATATAATTAATAATATACTGATAATAAGTAGCTTATATAAAAAAACAATTGCATAGAATATAAATCGAGTATAACCCGATATAGTGCGGCTTGGAGGACTATATGGCCTTTATAGCCATGATGGCGTTTTCAAATTCGTCGTTCGTGATGAGTGATTTAGCCTTGATACGGGCTTTATAGTTGTAGATGGTATTGACAGAATATTCGAGGATGTGCGCGATCTTCTCCGTATCGCTGATACCAAGCCTTATTAAAGCGAATATTCGAAGGTCGGTATTCAGCAATTGATTGGGCAATAACCTTACATGGTTCTCTTCGGCAAAAAGCGCGTTATAGCTTTCAACAAAGTTGGGGAATAGCTTAAGGAATGCTTTATCAAAGTTGATAAAAAGCTCTTCACGTTCCTTGGTCAGATTGATATTGTTGACGAGAATACCTATATCGTCAAATCGTTTGGTAGTCAGTTTATTATCAACCGAGCGTTTAAACTTCTCCAGTTTGTTAATGTATTCCGAAATCAGGTTAAAATAATAGCCAATGTATTCCTCCTTTATCTTATTCGCCTCATTTAAGCTGTGGTTGCTTTCCTGTAAATTATGATTCGTCTGCAGAATAATCTTATCTGCTGTCTTCAGTTTCTGTAATTGCTTAAATATGATGACCGCAAAGACCACGACAATGATGGCGAGAATGGTTAGCAGCGAGGCGTAAAGAAACAGCATGCGCCTTTGCTGCTCAACATATGTGATCCGCTCTCCCGCTATGGTGGGTAAAATAGCGCTCACCTGTATTTTCCGCTGCCTCGCGCCATAATAAAGCGCATCGTCCAGCGCCTCCTTAATAAACGCGTAAGCATCTTTTACATCCCCGTTTCTATGCAGCTGCTGGGCCAGCGTGGTCATTGCCGCCTCCTCTTTTGTGGATGACCGGATATCAGCGATAGTAGCGTTGATCAGCATATCAATGGCGCTGTCGGGTTTGTTGTTGCGGATATAAATATCACTGAGCGTTGAGGCAGTTACCGCAAACTGGTGATCGGTTAAATGGTAGTGATAAACAAGCATTTTAAGGTTGGTCACCGCCTTTGGAATATTACCGGTTTTAAGATATTTTAACCCGATAAAATAAAGGTACTCAAATGAATTAGGCTTACTTAGCGCAGCGCCCGAGTCGATATATTTGCCAGCGCGTTCGTTATATATAGGTGTATAATAACTGTCCTTGTCGAAATCTGCCAGGTCATAATACGTTCGGGCAATTAAAAAGTAGTATTCCTGCCTGGCGCCGGCATCCAGCAATTTAACATTCACAATTTTAAGCGAATCAAAAGTTTCTTTGAACATGCCTGATGACAGCAGGATAAAACCAAATTTGATTCGGCTATAGGCGATTTTGGCAGGGTCTTTTAACTGGTAGCCAACCTGCTGCAGTTTTTGAGCGTAGTAAAATGCCTTATCATAATTAAATGACTTATATTCTTGATAAAGGCCCAGGTAAATACGGTATTTAAAATTTAAGCTGGGATTGTCTGAATCATTTAAATCGTGCTGCAATTTTTCAATCCGCTGTATTTTTGCAGCATCATAACCTTTTTTTTTATCAAGCTCGGTGTTAAGTTTTAACAATAAGCTATCGTGATTCTCAATAGAAAACCCTGAATGAAAGAACAATAAAAAGGGGATAATAAACAGAATTCGTTTCATTTAAAATTATCAGGAAAGGCTCATTATAAAAATCTTCTTTCAATAAGCCAGGTTTCTGCCGGCAATATAATTAATACGGTCACTATATTTTTGACCTTATAAAAATATAAAAAATATTTGTTTGCAGGCGTTTATCTTACTTTATAAGTAAATATAAAAACGCCGCGATGGCGGCTCCTGCAAGGGGTCCGAAAACAGGTATCCAGGCATATTGCCAGTCGCTTGTGCCCTTACCTTTTATGGGAAATATAAAATGAATGATGCGCGGGCCCAGGTCGCGGGCCGGGTTAATGGCATAGCCGGTCGTCCCGCCAAGGGAAAGCCCGATCACCCATACCAGCAACGCGACCGGTAATGCCCCAACCGAGCCCAGGCCTATAGGTGTTTTACTCGGCGTGATTTGCGCGCCGGCAATATAAAAAACAGTGAACACCAGCACAAATGCGCCAATAATCTCGCTTGCAATATTCGATGCATAATTACGAATGGCCGGGCCGGTACAAAATACGGCCAGGATAGCATCGGCCCGGTTAGTGCGGTGGAAATGATCATAATACATCAGCCAAACCAATATAGCCCCAATGAAGGCACCGAGCATTTGCGCGGCAATGTATGGCAGCACGCTGGTCCAGGCGAATTTTCCGGCAATGGCCAGCCCAATGGTAACAGCCGGGTTCAAATGCGCACCGCTATATGGCGCTGCCACCACCACCCCCACAAATACCGCCAGCCCCCAACCCGTCGTAATCACTATCCACCCGCTATTATTGCCCTTGGTATCATTTAACAGCAC
>JAQBOH010000015.1 GCA_028288125.1 Mucilaginibacter sp. | reverse complement strand
CTGAAATATGCCGGCAATTCATTCGGCAAACTTCCGCATGTCAAAGTTATAAACCTCGCTGACTCGGCTTCACTGGCCGCAAATACCGATTCCATACGACTTTTATCGCTAAAATATCACTCAGATTACATATTAGCGCTAACCGATTTTTCGGCCGATATAGGGCTGACCGAAATACAAAGCGAAACAGCTTATTACAATAGCAAAATCGGGGTGAAATTTGTTTTGTTCCAGGGCAATGGTGTTTATTCAAAACAATTGAACGGCACCTCCAACGACCCGCAATCGCAGGGAGTTTACCTGGGCCTGGTGGCGTCCCTTTTTATTCATCCAACCGTTGGCGGAAACAAACAGTCAATAAATAGTGCATCTGAACATGCTGCCCAAAATGCGGTGCAGGATTACCTGCCTTACACCATTTCGCATAACAGGGCCCTTTATAACGATTCGTATTTACAGCCTATGGTTATATAGATTTTGTCAAGCAGGTTTGATAAGGCATATGATTTATGCCAGCCATTTTTGCAGGATAAAAACTTACTGATTTCGAGCAAGGCGGCCTATAACCTGGCTGTGGTATACGAAGCTCAGGGCGATATTGACCTGGCGATAAATTTTGCTCAGCTTTCGCTGGACAAAAATAAAAATCAATTTGCCTCTGCACTACTTACCGATCTGAAACCTAACTGATCATTTTCTCCATGATCTCATAATCGAACCCATTCCTCGAGAACTGTTGCCCAGTTAGCTTAAATCCGGCTTTCAGATAAAAACCAAAAGCCGTATTCCTCGCATTGCACCATATCCGTTTACCGCCATTGGCAGCTGCATAGTCAGTAATATAGTTTAACAAGCCGGTACCGACGCCCATTTTTTGTACCCGCGGTTCAACAGCAAGCTTTCGGAACTGAAAATCTTCTTCTTTTTGAAACAGCGAAACAACCGCCGCCAGCTTGTTATCTTTAAAAGCGCCGAAATGCATCCCGTCGCCATCTTCTTCCAATTCCATTTCAAACAGCTTTTGGCGCGGGTATAAAACATCCCGCCGCAATCGATGGGTGAGTTCGGGAGTTATTTGTTCGATGTGCATTTTTGAGGTAATAGGTTAAAGGCGAAAGGTAAAAAGTTTTTATTTGCTAAATTTTTAGTTAGGTTTTGGATTCGATTAAACACACAACGAAGACACTTTTAGGATGCGCTGCCCTTTCACCGTTTACCTTTCGCCTTTAACCCCCTCACAAAGGGATATTCCCATGCTTCTTCCTCGGGTTATTCACCACCTTATTTTCGAGCATTTTAAAGGCGTATATCAGCTTTACCCGGGTTTCTGATGGCTCTATCACTTCATCAATAAAACCGCGTTCAGCGGCCCTGTAGGGGTTGGCAAATATGTCGGAATACATGAGCTCCATTTCTTTCCATTTAGCCTCTTTATCTTCGGCAGAACTGATCTCCCGCTTAAAAATAATTTCGGCGGCGCCTTTTGCCCCCATAACGGCTATCTCGGCGGTTGGCCACGCAAAATTCATATCCGCGCCGATATGCTTGGAGTTCATTACATCATATGCTCCGCCATAAGCTTTCCGGGTAATCACCGTAATACGCGGTACGGTCGCCTCGCAAAAAGCGTAAAGCAGTTTCGCGCCGTTGGTGATAATGGCGTTCCACTCCTGGTCGGTGCCCGGCAAAAAGCCCGGTACATCCTCAAAAACCAGCAGCGGGATGTTAAAGCTATCGCAAAAACGTACAAACCGTGCACCCTTGGTTGACGAATGAATATCAAGCACACCGGCTAAAAATGCGGGCTGGTTAGCCACTATCCCGATGCTGCGACCAGCCAGCCGGGCAAAGCCAACCACTATATTTTCCGCAAAATCCTTATGCACCTCCAAAAACGAACCTCCATCGATCACGTGGTCGATCACTTCTCTGATGTCGTAAGGCTGCGACGAATTATCGGGCATCAGCGTATTCAGTTCCTCGCGCAATTCATTTTTTATTTCATAAGGCAAGGCGGGAGCGGTATCCTCGCAGTTTTGCGGCATATAGCTCAGCAGCTTCTTCACATTCTGGATAGCCTCAATCTCGTTCGCGCAGGCAAAATGCGTAACGCCCGATTTGGTGGCATGTGTCGTCGCTCCGCCCAGTTCTTCCGAAGTGACCTCTTCATGCGTAACGGTTTTTACCACGTTTGGCCCGGTAACAAACATGTACGAGGTATTTTCAACCATCAAAATAAAATCGGTGATGGCGGGCGAATATACCGCGCCGCCGGCGCAGGGGCCCATAATGGCCGAAATTTGCGGCACCACGCCGGATGCCATCGTATTGCGGTAAAATATATCGGCATACCCGCCGAGCGATACTACGCCTTCCTGTATACGTGCGCCGCCGGAATCATTCAATCCTACTACCGGCGCGCCATTCTTCATGGCCAGGTCCATTATTTTACAGATTTTCTCGGCATGGGTTTCCGATAGCGAGCCGCCAAACACTGTAAAGTCCTGTGAAAAAACATATA
This sequence comes from Mucilaginibacter sp., assembly GCA_028288125.1. Classification (GTDB taxonomy): domain Bacteria; phylum Bacteroidota; class Bacteroidia; order Sphingobacteriales; family Sphingobacteriaceae; genus Mucilaginibacter. The sequence continues at coordinate 4,420 of JAQBOH010000015.1, read as the reverse complement.
CCAGCCGGCCATTAATAGTGCCATATCCTGTAACAACACCGTCGCCGGGATACTTTTCATTCTCCATCCCAAAATCCGTGGAACGGTGCGATACAAGCATCCCGATCTCCTGGAATGAACCTTCATCCATCAAAAAATGAAGCCGCTCACGAGCGGTAAGCTTTCCTTTTTTATGCTGGCTTTCAATGCGCGCCTTGCCGCCGCCCAACAGGGCTTCTTCACGTTTTTTCTTTAATAACTTGATCTTATTGTTCACGATCCGGGTTTATCAATGCAAGATGATAAAAAAAGGTGAAAGGTTAAAGGTTAAAGGTAAAAGGCGAAGGGTTAAAGGCGAAATTTAAGCTTAAAATAGCCAAATCAAGACAACCAGTTCGACCAAAAAATCAACGAAATCTCACAATCATTCAAATCAATGGTCAAAAATTTAAAACCTTTATCAAACTGGTCGCTTTTATGCATATATACCGAATAATATGAATGCTTACCAGCAAAAATGGATAGATGTTTTAAGAGAGGCCGGCCTTTCGGGGTGGGAAATTAACGCAAGCGGCGACAATATTTTTGTGGAGATGCCGCGTATTACCGACCTGAAAGTGATAAGGGATAATTTACCCGAAACGCTTGGCGCGATATCACTGGATATTATGGTGCCAAAAGAAAGACTGAAATTTATTTTTCATAACGGGTATGAAAAGTTTGAATTCATTTTGAACCCGAATGCGGAAGAGCTGGACAGGGAATAGCGCTAAATTTTGGCCCGCGAGGATAATATGGCCACGCTGGTGCCCATTATGGCTATAAAAACAAACGACGCCCTTAATGTAGCTAAACCGGCAATAAAACCGATCAGCGGCGGGCCGACTAAAAACCCGATAAAACCGATCGTTGAAACAGCCGCCAGCGCCACCCCCGGCGACATGGTTTTCGATTTCCCGGCGGCGCTGTATACCATCGGCACCACTGAAGAAACGCCGGCGCCCACCAATAAAAATCCCGCCATAGCGGTATAAAAATGTGGGAATAACACGGCTACAAGTAAGCCGGTGGCGGTTAAGGTGCCGCTAATTTGCAAGGTACGTTTTAAGCCAAAGCGGTGCGCGAACCAATCGGCGACAAACCTGCCCCCGGCCATGGTAAGCATAAATGCCGTAAATCCTGCTCCCTGTAAAGCTATGGGCGCCGCGATCACCTTTTTAAAATAAATAACGCTCCAGTCAAACATCGCCCCCTCGCAAATCATGGAACAAAAGGCAATAGTACCAAGCGTAAGTAACGGGATCATCAGCCTGAGCCGCATCAGCAAGGGCAGCGAAGAAGAGGGCGCATTCTTTACGGCTTCGCTATCATCATACAGGTACCGCGACGCGATGATAACGCCAACGATGAGTACCATCAAAATAATAACAAAGTGATGAAAAGGGTTTACCGCATTCGCGATCATTATTGTGCCTATGCCGGCGCCTGTAAAACCCGCCAGGCTCCATAAACCATGAAACGAGGCCATAATCGGTTTCTCATGCAGTCCTTCGGCGGCTACGGCCTGGGTGTTCACTGATATGTTTACCGCGTTGCTCGAAAAACCGTAGCACAACAGGCAGATCACCAACTGAAAGGTATTTTTTGCCAAACCCAGGCTTACCAGGGCGACACCATAAACCAATATGGCCGAAAGCAGCAACTTTTTGCTGCCGATCCTGGTAATGATCCAGCCTGAAAACGGGAGTGAGCACATTAAACCGACCGGAAGGGAAAAGAGCACCGCGCCAAGCGCCGTATCCGACAAGCCCATGGTTTGCTGTACGGTAGCTATCCGCGACGCCCAGCTGGCAAAACATAAACCGGCCATAAAAAATAGCGCGCCGACGGCAATGCGCAAAGTAGTACGGTGTATGGTAATTGGCTGGACGATAGAATCCATATGTGTTCATTAAGTCGATTGGTGTAAAAACTACACTAAGGCTTAAGGCAAAAATAATGAATTTTTAGAGATCAAAAATAACTAATTCTGCAATCAGCAATCCCCGTCCGGGCCGCATGAATCGCCTTCAACAACCTCGAGTTTTGGTTTCGAAGCATCTTTTTGCCATTCGTCAAAAGCCTTTTCAAGCGTTTGTTCAAATACCGGGACCGCCTGCGCGCCGGAAACGGCGTACTTGCTATTCATTACAAAAAACGGTACGCCCTGTATACCCAGGTGTTGTGCTTCGGCGATATCGTGCTTCACATCATCCGCATAAGCGTTGCCTTCCAATGTTTCCTTGATCCCGGCGGCATCCAAACCAATTTGCGTGCCTAACCCGATGAGCGTCTGCCGGTCATCGATATTTTTGCCATCGGTAAAATAAGCCTTGAACAATTGTTCCTCCATTTCAACACCAAGTCCGTGTTTTTTGGCTAGGTGGCTGATGCGGTGCGCGTTAAAGCTATTGGCTACTACCGCCTTATCAAAATTGTAGGTCAGGCCGGCTTCGGCTGCCATTTGTGTTACATGGGCATTCATCTGGCGGGCCTGTTCAAGTCCCCAGCCCTTTTTATCAGCAAGGTACTCATCTATATTTATATCCGGGTCGGTAACCAGGTCTGGGTTAAGCTGGAAGCTTTTCCACTCAATTTCTACTTTGTCTTTATGCGCAAAATGCGCCAGCGCGTCTTCAAACCTGCGTTTGCCGATGTAACAAAACGGGCACATCACATCCGACCATATTTCAACTTTCATAGGATTTCAATTTTATACAAAGATAATCCAGCCGCCGCGCAACAGCGTAACGATAAAGTAAAAAAGCCCGTCCCCACAACTGTGGAGACGGGCTTTTACCTTATTAGAGGTATACATTCCTATCTAAAATCGTCAGCACTTACACCTGTATTCACTTTGACGTCGGTAACACTCATTACCAGGTTCTGCTCCTGTCCGCCCGCGGAAATGGTTAGAGCTTGTTTAAAAGGAAACAACACGTTGTTAACCTTGCGGTAATCACTTAATTCAACGGTTTGCGAAACGGTGTTGTTATTGACCGTAGTAGAGTTTTCGCTTTTCACCAGCAGCTTGCTTTTAACATCATAATACTCCATGGATGTTTTCCCGGCAGGATCGGTAACCGCTACCTGGTACGCGTCTGAGCCGTTTACCTTCTGTATTCCCTTTACAGCCAGTTTGAATGCAGGGTTGCTTAAATAATCTAACTGCTCGGTTAACGATGTAAAGACCTTTTTTTGCGCAACCTCATCCGCGGTCATATCTTTTTTTCCGGGGCCTTGCTGCTGGTAGCCTTTTTCACCGTCAAATAATGATTTCATCATCACATTTCCGCCCATTGAAATGGTCATCAGTTCTTTATTTGGCGCCATTTTCTTCTCGGTCACATTAAGGGTCATGCCTTGCATGGCCATGGTCATTGTTGCTGAATAAGACATTACCTTTTTCAGTTCGACAGTGCCGCCAATAGCCTCGATATAATTTTTTATAACATCCGATGCCTTTATATCGCCCACTCCTTTAGCCTGTGCTCCTGCAACTACCGGACTCGCGTACGAATCGTATAACTTAACAGGGTAGCCCAGCTTTTTAAGCCCGGCAAGCATTTGCGAAGCGTTGCCTACCACTACGATCCGTGTGTTATCATAGTTCATATATTTCCGGGCAACGCGAAGCACATCATCGGCGGTTACAGCATTTACCCGCTGCAGGTAGGTTTTATAAAAATCAGCAGGCAGGTTATTGATCAGGATGGTGCTGGCGAAGGTTGCCATGCGTGCAGGGTCTTCGAGCCCCAGCGCGAATGAGCCGTTATATAAAGCCTTAGCTGTTTTTAATTCCTCGTCTGATACTTTTGCAGAACGGATGCGTTTGATCTCGTTCAAAAACTCCATAACCGCGCTGTCCGTCTTAGCGGTCCTTACCGAAGCCGAAGCCTGGAAGGTTGTTTGGAACCTGCCTGTGCCCAGGCTCGAATAGGCGCCGTAAGTAAAACCATGCTTTTCGCGGAGGTCCATAAACAAGCGGCTTTCGGCCCCGCCGCCCAATATGTAATTGGTTAATAAAACCGGGAAATAATCGGGATTATTTTTCTTTAGATCAACCAGGTTAACTACCTTGATCTCCGACTGTACTGCGCTGGGCAGGTCAACTACATCAATTTCGGTTGTGGTAGAGTTAGGTACGATAGCAAGTTTTGGCAATGTTAACATTGCGCCGGTCCAGCCGCCAAACACGGATGTTGCCAGCGCCCTGGCATCAGCAGGTTTAATATCGCCGATAATGGTTAGGTACGATCTTGAAGGGGTGACATATTTACTATAAGCTTGTTTAACATCCAGCAGCGTCAGCTTTTGAATGCGGTCTTCTGTTTCAAATTCGCCGTAAGGGTGTGTTTTACCGTAAATTAAAGCGTTAGTCACCCGCGCTGAAATGGCCGGC
>JAQBOH010000012.1 GCA_028288125.1 Mucilaginibacter sp. | reverse complement strand
TTCATGGACGAACGCTCCTCGGAGCTTACAAAGTATGCGGCCAATTCATTCCTGGCCACCAAAATTTCGTTCATGAACGAAATTGCCAACCTTTGCGAATTGGTAGGCGCCGATGTTGATATGGTGCGGCGCGGAATTGGCGCGGATGACCGCATTGGAAAAAGGTTTTTGTTCTCGGGCATTGGATATGGCGGCAGCTGTTTCCCCAAAGATGTACAAGCCCTTGCCAGGTCAGCAGGCGAAAATAACTACGATTTTAAGATACTGAATTCGGTAATGGAGGTTAACGAAATTCAAAGGCAGCTATTCGTTGAAAAGGTAAAAAAATACTTTAAAGGTGATTTGAAGGGCAAAAAATTTGCCATGTGGGGACTGGCGTTTAAGCCTGAAACTGACGATATAAGAGAAGCTCCATCGTTATATATTATCGACGAATTGTTAAAGGCCGGGGCAAAAATAACCGCGTTTGATCCGGAAGCCATGAAAAATGTGCAGAACTTAATTGGTGATAAGATCAATTATGCGACCGACCAATACGAGGCGCTAAAAGGAGCAGATGCGCTGTTGATCGTTACCGAATGGCCGGTATTCAGAACACCTGATTTTGACCAGATGGATAACCTTTTAAAAAGTAAGATGATATTTGACGGACGTAACCTATACGACCTTGAAAAAATGATCGATTGCGGTTATTATTATAATAGTATTGGAAGGAGGCTGATAGGCAATGCCAGCGCGTAAACGAATATTAATAACCGGGGCAGCCGGGTTCCTGGGTTCGCATTTGTGCGACAGGTTTATTAAGGAGGATTATCACGTTATTGGCATGGATAACCTGATAACCGGCGACCTGCGGAACATTGAACATTTGTTTAAACTGGAAAACTTTGAATTCTATCAGCACGATGTATCAAAGTTTGTTTACGTGCCGGGTGATCTTCATTATATACTTCATTTCGCCTCGCCGGCAAGTCCGATCGATTATTTAAAAATCCCTATTCAAACTTTAAAGGTAGGCTCCTTGGGTACCCACAACCTGCTGGGTTTGGCCCGCAATAAAAAGGCAAGAATGCTGATAGCTTCCACATCGGAGGTATACGGCGACCCCAGCGTGAACCCCCAGCCTGAAGAATATTGGGGTAATGTTAACCCTGTAGGCCCCCGGGGCGTTTATGATGAGGCCAAGCGTTTCCAGGAGGCCATAACAATGGCTTATCATACCTTTCACGGGCTGGAGACCCGCATTGTAAGAATATTTAACACATATGGCCCGCGTATGCGTTTGAATGACGGGCGTGTACTGCCGGCGTTTATCGGGCAGGCTTTACGAGGCGAGTCGTTAACCATGTTTGGTGACGGGTCTCAAACACGATCCTTTTGTTACGTAGATGACCTGGTTGAAGGCATTTACCGGTTGTTGTTCAGCGATTATGCGCAGCCCATGAATATCGGTAACCCTGACGAGATAACCATCCGGGAATTTGGCGAAGAGATCATAAAATTGACCGGCACGGATCAAAAGTTAATTTCCCTGCCTTTGCCGACTGACGATCCCAAACAACGCAGGCCGGATATTACAAAAGCTAAAAATATTTTGGGTTGGGAACCTAAAGTTTCAAGAAGTGCAGGATTAAAGATCACTTTTGAATATTTTAAATCCCTTCCTGAAAAAGAGATACAACATAAAGATTTTACCTATTATAATAAACATTAATGGCAAAGATATTAGTCACGGGCGGTTTAGGTTATATTGGCTCGCATACTGTTGTTGAGCTGGTAGCTGCGGGATATGAGCCGGTAATAATTGATGACCTGTCGAATTCCAATCCCAAAATTTTAGACCAACTGGCAAAGATCATTGGCTTCAGGCCCAAGTTCTACCAGTTTGACCTTTGCGATGAAAAGAAGGTGGCTAACTTCATTGATACTGAACCTGATATTGCAGGGGTCATTCATTTTGCCGCTTCGAAAGCGGTTGGCGAATCGGTGCACGAACCGTTAAAGTATTATCGCAATAATCTTTATTCGCTGATTAATTTGTTGGATACTTATACTGGTAAAGCGGTAAATTTTGTATTTTCATCCAGCTGTACGGTATACGGCCAGCCGGATGTATTGCCGGTAACCGAAGAAGCACCCATAAAGCCTGCTCAATCCCCATATGGAAATACGAAACAAATAGCAGAGGAAATATTAAAAGACACATTAGCAGCCGGCAAGGCTAAAAAGGTGATCTCTTTACGCTATTTTAATCCCGTTGGCGCGCATGAGTCGGCATTAATAGGCGAATTGCCTATTGGTGTGCCTCAAAACCTGGTGCCCTTTATTACGCAAACAGCTATCGGCAAACGTAAAAAGATAACGGTTTTCGGTGATGATTATAATACAAAAGATGGCAGCTGCGTTCGTGATTATATCCATGTTGTCGACCTGGCAAGAGCGCATGTAGCTGCTTTAAACCTAATGAAGCAGGATAGTTTTAATGGTTATGATGTGTTTAATTTAGGGACCGGTCAGGGAAACTCGGTATTAGAAACAATAACGGCTTTTGAGCAGGCCACAGGTGTTAAATTAAATTATGAAATAGGGCCGCGCCGCACGGGCGATGTGGAGCAGGTATGGGGCGACGTCAGCAAGGCTGCAAAAGAGCTAAACTGGAAGGCGGAATTAAGCATTGATACCATGATGTCATCTGCTTGGGAGTGGGAAAAATATTTATCTGAGAATCCATTATAACGAGATGAAAACCATTATCATTACAGGAGGTGCAGGCTTTATCGGATCGCATGTAGTGCGTCGCTTTGTAAAAAATTATCCTGCCTATAACATCATCAACCTGGATAAATTAACATATGCCGGCAACCTGGCAAACCTGAAAGATATTGAAGCGGAACCCAACTATAAATTTGTAAAAGGTGATATTGTTGACATTGATTTTGTGAACCAATTGTTTAATGAGGAGCAGCCAGACGCCATTATACACCTGGCGGCAGAATCACATGTAGACAGATCGATCACCAATCCGCTTGAGTTTGTTATGACCAATGTGGTGGGCACCGTCAACCTATTAAACACCGCGAGAAAAGCATGGCTGGACCGATATAATGAAACGCGTTTTTACCACGTTTCAACAGACGAGGTGTATGGCTCGTTAGGGGAAACCGGCATGTTTACCGAGGAAACGGGCTATGATCCGCATTCTCCCTATTCAGCTTCAAAGGCAAGCTCCGATCATTTTGTAAGGGCTTATCATGATACTTACGGGTTAAATACGGTCGTTTCGAATTGTTCAAACAACTACGGTTCATATCACTTTCCCGAAAAGCTGATACCGCTGGCTATTAATAATATCAAGGAAAACAAACGCGTTCCGGTATATGGAAAGGGCGAAAACGTGCGCGACTGGCTATGGGTTGAGGATCATGCCCGTGCGATCGACCTGATATTTCATAAAGCAAAAGCCGGGTCAACCTATAACATAGGCGGACATAATGAATGGAAGAATATCGACCTGATACGGTTTTTGTGCCAGATAATGGATAAAAAATTGGGCCGGGAAGACGGACAATCTGAACGGCTGATCACCTACGTAACGGACCGGGCCGGGCACGACCTGAGGTATGCCATTGACGCTACTAAACTAAAAAACGAATTGGGCTGGATGCCTTCTGTTACTTTCGAGGAGGGCCTTGAGAAGACGGTTGACTGGTACCTGGCTAACGAAGAATGGCTAAATGATGTAACATCGGGCCATTACCATCAGTATTATAATGAGCAATATAGTCATCGCTAAAAATGTTCAACTGGTTTAAAAAAAGCGAATTAAAAAAGGAAATCACTTTTGATTATAGTTCAATAGCAGTGGATATGCATTCGCATGTGCTGCCTGGAATTGATGACGGCGCGCAAACGCCTGAAGATTCAATTGAACTGGTTAAAAGAATGATGGATGTTGGTATAAAAAAAATAATTGCCACCCCGCACATCATGGCCGATTATTACCGGAATACGGCCGAAACGATCAACGCGGCGCTGGCGGTACTTAAGGCTGAACTGGAAACACAAAAAATAAACATCGTAATAGAAGCCGCCGCCGAACATTACTTCGACGAAACATTCGAAACACGCATCAACGAGGGGAAACTGATGACGATGGGCGATAATTACGTGCTTTTTGAATTCTCGTTTATCAGCAAACCGCCGAATGCCGTCCAGATCATACAAAAACTAAAAGAGCTGGGATATAAGCCTATCCTTGCTCATCCCGAGCGGTATCCTTATATGGATAACGACCAGTTCAGGAACCTTCGCGACTGGGGTTTGTCCCTGCAGCTGAACACCATATCGTTAACAGGCTATTATGGAAAAGACGTGAAAAAACTGGCTGAAAAATTAATTGATGATCAGTTGGTTGATTTTATATCAAGCGATATGCACCATTTGCGCCATGCCGATGCATTAAAAGAAGCATTAAAAATGCCGTACCTCGAAAAAGTGCTTTTTGATTACCCGCTGAAGAATATATTGCTGAAATAGATGTGCAGATTACAAATGTGCAGATATGCAAATTATCATCTGCACATTTGAAATTTGCACATCTACACATCAGTTACTCATATCTCAGCGCCTCAACCGGGTCGAGCCGGGACGCTTTTTTGGCCGGGTAAAAACCGGATGTTAATCCAATAAACGTACATAAGGCAATCGCAGAGAATAGCCATCTCCATGGTGCGACAAACGACCCGCTGATCTGTACGGCTATCAGGTTGCCTACAGCCATGCCGAGTATGATACCTGCTATTCCGCCAATAAAGCATATTACAATCGCCTCTATCAAAAATTGTTTGCGTATCACCGACGGAGTTGCACCCAGGGCTTTCCGCAAACCAATTTCGCGGGTACGCTCCGTAACGGAAACAAGCATAATATTCATCAGACCGATAGCGGCGCCTATAAGGGTAATTATCCCTATCGCGAAGCCCGCAATGGTCATCCCCGTCAGCTGGCCGGATAATTCCTGCTGAATTGAATCGCTCCGCTGAATTTCGAAATTATCGTCGGTGCCCACCCTCAAACCCCGGATGTTCCGGAACAACGAAGTCGCTTCACCAATGGTGGCGTCGAAAGCCGCTGCGCTGGTAACATTTACCGAAATGGTAAACGTTGGATTGCTTGTGGCTACTATTTGTTTAGCCTTAAGTACAGGAATAATGCAAAATTTGTCGCCGCCAAAACCAATACCCGAGCCCTTCGGCGCAAACACGCCAATTACCCTGAATTGATTATTACCAATAAATATGTACTTATTGATGGGGTCGTTGTCTCTAAAAAGCTTTGTTTTTATTTCATTGCCAATCATTACCACATTTGCCCCGTGCTCCAATTCTGCCGCTGAGAAATTCCGGCCGAAAGCCAGTTTGTAACCGCCGGTAATCAAATAGTTTTCGTTCGAGCCGGTTACCGATATATTGGGATTGGTTTTTTGATTGCCATATTTGGCTACTGCTGTTCCCGATACCTGTAAGTTTATCGCAATGATAACGGGAAGGTTAAATACTTTTTTAAACCTGTCGGCCTGGTCGTATCGTACGGGAGGGTAAACCTTGCGGTGTCCTCCATTGCCAAAGTTGAGGCCCGATCCCCGGTTTTGAATGGTGAATGAGTTGGCGCCCAATCCGGCAAAGGCATTATTTACAGAGGTTTTAACACCCTCAATAGCGGTTAAGATACCCACCAAAGCCATGATCCCGATGGCGATAATTAAAGATGTGAGCGACGTACGCAACCGGTTGCCGCCTATTGACTGCAGTGCTATTGAAATATTTTCTTTAAGGGACGTCTTTACCGGCATGGGTGAAAATTAGGGAAAAGTTATGGATAAGACTATAGCAGGCACTGGTTTGTTACAGACGAAAATCTGATTGGTTGTGCCTGATAAACGATTTAAAATACACAAACAGGTAAATCAAGACTTAAAAACTTAAAAAAAACAAATCCAAAAAATAAGATTTCACGATGAAATACGTATTTTTGTTTAAAACACACGTGCGATGACAACCAAATTAACTTTAACCGTAGAAAAACGGGTTATACAAAAAGCCAAGGTATATGCTAAACATACCGGCAGAAGTTTATCTCAGTTAATTGAAAATTATCTCGAAACAATAACGGAAGAGACTAATGACGAAAGACAGCTGTCTCCCAAATTAAAGAAAATAGCGGGAATAGTTAAACTGCCGGGTGATTTTGATGAAAAGAAAGAATTGCGTGCTTATTTTGAAAACAAGCATTTATGAAGATGGTATTCGTTGATACCAACATCCTGATTGATCTTCTTGCTGACCGGCCTCCATTTAGCAAGTTTGCGATTGATCTTTTTGACAACGCTGAAAAGAATAAAGTTAAATTATACACTTCTTCGCATTCGCTTGCAACTACGCATTATTTATTAAAAAAGTATATCTCAGAGAAAGAGCTAAGGGAGATGTTGCTTGCTTTATTAGACTTAATAACAATAGTTTCCATCGATCTGAATATTATCAAAAAGAGCCTGTTATCTAAACATAAAGATTTTGAAGACGCAATTCAGATATTTGCTGCTAATTCTATCGATAAATTGGATTTCAT
>JAQBOH010000200.1 GCA_028288125.1 Mucilaginibacter sp. | reverse complement strand
CTGCTGCGAGAAGCGGTATTGAAAAGAGGCCTGCGGCGCCCAATTCACAAAATCCCGTTTAAACGGCGTGGACGTTAGCTCATTCATCTGGTTAAAGTTTACATTTGAAACTTTGCTGCCAATGTTTAGCGTAGCTTTTTTTGTTTTATAATTAAAAATTGCTCCTACCTGGTTCGAAAACTCGTTAAGCCGGTACCTATTGCTTAACGAATCTACCTGCATATTATATACGCCGGGTAAAGATTGATTAAATGACCGCTGTTCGGATGTGCCATTATTTACGCCCATGGCATAGTTAAATGCGATCGACAGCTGTTTTGTAAGCGGCTCTGTATAAACGGCGTTCGTTGTGAGCGCCGAGCTTTGCAGATTGCTCGTTTTCAACTGGTCGGTTCGCTGTGTCTGTGTGCTGTCCCTGACACCAGCTGTGTTATAAAAATCGGCCTCCGATCTCAGAAAGCCATTTGCGCTGCTCTGGTTTAGTGCTTCGCTGATATTGAACGAAAATGTACGGCCTTTTTTGGCGAATTTTTTAGTAAACAAGGCGCTAACATTCATTATCTTCCCATTCGTATTGTTAATTATATTCCGGAGATTACTATTAAGCTTTATACTGTCGCTCCGTTGCGTTATGGAATTATAGCTGCTCAGCGTTTGCCCGTTCTTTGCAGTCGCATCAAACATTATTTTGAGGGTTGAACTAGTATCCAATTTAATAATATAGGTTCCGTCGAGCTTTTGGCGGAAAAGGAAATTGTGATATCTGCGGTCCGAATTACTGTTTATCGATTCGCCGGGCGTATTATTTTGACTGAGGGTGTTCTCGGTGCCGTCAACGGCTAATGATCCAACTTTATAATTTGTGTTGAGCGACTGTTTGTCGTTATTCCATTTTGAATCGTAATGTATGCCCCCGGTGCGGGCAAGCGGGATCCCCCGGCCATTGTATTGGCCGCCGAACGAATCGAGCGCATCGTCGGCGTTGCCGTTAAAATAAAAAGATACGCTGCCATCATCGCCGAACTCAACGTTGCCATTACCGGCGCCGTATTTTTGGCTATCGTCCCAGCCCAGCCCCACTTTGCCATTATTCCCCAATATTCCGTATGCCGAAAACTTTGATTTTGCCTTAAAACGGTTAAACAACAGTGAACTTTGGTAATAACCGTCGGTGCCGCCGCCAGCCTCCGCCTTTCCAAAGTAGCCATTCTTTTTATCGGCCTTTAATTGAATATTTATGGTTTTCGTTTTCTGCCCGTCGTCGATGCCGGTAAATGTTGCCTGGTCACTTTTTTTATCATATAACTGCACTTTATCAACCATATCAGCGCGGAGGTTTTTAGTTACCAATGTAGGATCATCGCCGAAAAACTCTTCTCCGTCAACCAGCACCTTGCTCACCGTTTGGCCCTGGGCGGTTATTTTACCATCTTTATCTACGGTAATTCCCTGCAGCTGTTTTAAAAGGTCTTCGACGGTTGCGTTCTTCTGTATCGTATAAGCACGTGGGTCAAATTCGGTTGTATCGCCTTTTATTTTTATGGCAGCGCGTGTGCCCTTTACAATTACATCAGCCAAAAGCTTGCTTTTAAGCAACATGTTCAGGGTGCCAAAATCGTGGGTGGTATGAACGGAATCCAAGCTGAAAGTCTCCACATAGTCGGCGTAGTTGGGATACGTGACTAGCAGTATGAATCTTCCTTTAGATAAGCCGGTTATAGAAAACGTCCCGTTTGCGTCAACTCGTGTAAATTTGCGCAGGGTCGAATCCCTGGCGTTCAGCACACTTATTGATGTATTTACGAGTTTGGCTTTCGCTGAAGTATCGCCAACAAAGCCTTTTACGGAGTAAGCACTCTGTGCAAGCAGCGAAAACGAAAAAAAGCAACAAAAAATAAATACCAGGATTGAGAGTTTCATGGTTCAGGTTTAGAAAAACCAAGGTATAACTAAATTCTTAGTATTCATACCTTTTAACAATTATTAACAAAAATTAACAATTGCAAGTATAAATTTGACTACGGACTAATTAACGCCGGAAATGAGTACACTTTGAAAAACGGCTAATTGTGTAGGTTTGCAGCAAGCGATAAGTAAATAAATAAACTAAAAATGAATTTTAAAAGATTTATCCGCATGTTTGAAGCATTAGCTGATCCTACTGCAGGTTAAGTACAGGACAATCGTGGATGATAACAACAGCGGATTATAATTATGAGTTTAGAGCAAACATGGCGGTGGTACGGGCCCAATGATCCGGTATCGCTTTCGGATATAAAACAAGCCGGAGCCACAGGCTTAGTAACGGCCTTACACCATATACCCAATGGCGAGGTTTGGCCGCAGCAGGAAATCATTCAAAGGAAAAATGAGGTTGAAGCAGCCGGACTAACCTGGTCGGTGGTCGAAAGCGTTCCTGTTCACGAGGATATTAAAAAGCGTACAGGTGACTATTTGCGGTATATCGAAAACTATAAACAATCTCTTAGAAACCTGGGTGCATGCGGCATCGACATTGTCTGCTATAATTTTATGCCTGTTTTGGACTGGACACGCACCGATCTCGACTTTAAAATGCCCGACGGCTCAACTGCCCTGCGTTTTGAAGCCGCCGCCTTTGCTGCCTTTGAGTTGTATATTTTAAAGCGTCAGGGTGCAGAGGATGATTATTCAACCGCGCAAAAACAAAAAGCATTTGAATTTTTTAAAAATCTCACTGACGAAAATAAAGCCCTTTTAATAAAAAATATTATTGCCGGGCTCCCCGGTTCTGAAGAAGGATACACACCTGCACAGTTTTTAAACGTCCTTGAGAGCTTTAGGGGCATAGGCCCCAAAGAACTAAAGGAGAATTTATTTTATTTCCTGCAGCAGGTCATCCCGGTTGCTGAAGAGGCAGGAGTATTGATGTGCATTCATCCTGATGATCCGCCATACCCGATTTTAGGCCTGCCCCGGGTTGTTAGTACCGAAGCGGATATAAATGAGCTGTATGCCGCTGTGCCATCCATGCACAACGGCCTTACTTTCTGTACGGGCTCATTTGGCGTCAGGCCGGACAACGATCTGCCGGGGATGGTTAAAAGACTTGGCCATCGTATTCATTTTATACATCTGCGCAGTACAAAAAGGGATGCCGAAGGCAATTTCCATGAGGCGAATCACCTGGACGGCGACGTTGATATGTACGCGGTGATGAAAGCGCTTATCGAAGAGCAGAACAAAAGAAAAGCAACGGGAAGAAAAGACATGCGGATGCCATTCAGGCCTGATCACGGGCACAAAATGCTCGACGATCTGAAAAAGAAAACCAATCCCGGCTATTCGGCTATCGGCCGTTTGCGCGGGCTGGCCGAATTGAGAGGGCTTGAACTGGGTATTATCAAAAGTTTAGATCGAAACTTCGGATAATAACACCTCGGGACAGCTAATTAGCGTACCTTATTTTTATGACCAGTTTTTTTGCCGTATCAAACCCATCGACCTTGATATTAGGGCGGTGAACGTCTGTTGGAAAAAAGAGAAAAAATTCATCAGGCGTAGCGATATAAAATTTTCCTTCGGCAGTGTAATTGGCATAGTCCTTCGCTTCGTCGTAAGGTTTAGAAACGGTGGTCTTAGACAATGATTCGACGCCAATTTTTTCTTTGCCCGTGATCACGTACTGTATATCGATATATTTCCGGTGCGACTCCCAGGCCGTGTTTTCAAATTCTTTTTCAGGCCCATCGGTAATCATGGCATACACATTGTCGCCATCAATCGTATATTTTCCAGCCGGCAGTTCTTTAAGGTTTTTATCCTTAATAAACGCGAAGGCTTTATCCCACTCCGCTTTGTTGACGTTATACTGCCTGGCAAATTCGACAGCATCTACCGATGGATGAACTTTGATGGTTAAGCCGCTAGCCCATGGCTTGCTTTTAAGCCATTCTTTTGCGCTTTTTTCTGTCCATTCTTTTTGCTGTGCTAATGCTGTGGAAGTGATTGATGAGATCATAAAAATTATAAATAGGAGACTTTTATATGGCAAAGTTTTTTTCATAGCCATTGGTTTAAATAACGGTTTAATTTACGGGCTATTTTAATGAATAATAACTATTTAAAAAATAATTATTTGCAAAAGCCGTGCATGAGATGAAATAAAACCCCTGATCATTTTAATTTTACTGCGGCTAAGTTGTAGAATTGTCGCCGATAGAATATATTTATACGCCAATTAATTTGTCAACCTTTGAAAATACTCCATAGCGTACACCCCGAAGATTTTAAACATTATACCAGCGCGGTTATACGTGAGCGCTTCCTGCTTGATAATTTGGCAAAGCCGGGTACCATAAATTGTGCTTATACGCTGTATGACCGGGTAATAGCAGGTGTAGCTATCCCGGCCAACCGGCAGCTGGAACTGGAAAATTATCCTAAGTTAAGGGCAAGTTTCTTTTTAGAACGCAGGGAACTCGGTATCATTAACGTGGCAGGGAATGGCATGGTAACGGCTGATGGTACAACTTATCCGTTAAAAAAGCTGGATTGCCTGTACCTGGGAAAGGGAACCAAAAGCGTCGTTTTTTCAAGTGACGATAGTGCCAGCCCCGCCGTGTTTTATTTGTTGTCTGCACCCGCGCATGCCGTTTATCCCGCCGCGCTGATGACCAATGCGGAAGCTATAAAAGTAACCCTTGGCGATTTGTCGACTGCAAATCATCGCACGATAAATAAATATATCCATTTAGAAGGAATTAAAAGCTGCCAGCTGGTGATGGGCCTTACCATTTTGCATAACGGCAGTGTATGGAATACCATGCCGCCCCATGTGCATGACCGCCGTATGGAAGCCTATTTTTATTTTGATGTGCCCGAAGGACACCGCGTTTTTCACTATATGGGCGAAGGGCATGAAACGAGGCATATACTGATGAATAATTACGAGTGTGTTATATCGCCGCCATGGAGCATTCACGCAGGCAGCGGCACGGCAAGCTATAGCTTTATTTGGGGTATGGCGGGCGAAAACCTGGATTATGCCGATATGGACCCGGTACCGGTTGCCGAAATGATATAATGACGTACCTGAATTATAACCATTATATTTAGCGGCTTTAATCAATCAAAATGGATAAAAACCCGATAGGAAAATACAGGTGGGTAATAGCCGCGTTATTGCTTTTCGCGACTACCATAAACTATATGGACCGCCAGGTGATCAGTTACCTGAAGGAGTTTTTTTCCACTCCGATAGCTAAGGGCGGCTTTGGATGGAGCAACACCGATTTTGCCATTGTAACATCTGTTTTTACCGGGTTTTATGCTGTTATGACCGTATTTGCCGGCTGGTTTATTGATAAGATCGGCACCAGGCTCGGTTTGGCCTTATCGTTAATTGTTTGGTCGCTTTTTGGCATGCTGAACGCATTTGCAGGGAGTACAGTTGCTTTACATGCAGTGATCAGGAGCTTGTTTGGCATAGGCGAGGGCGGCAACTTTCCGGCTTCTATCAAAACCGTGGCAGAGTGGTTTCCCAAAAAGGAACGCGCACTGGCAACCGGCATTTTTAACAGCGGATCGAGTCTTGGCGCGATGGCTGCGGCCTTATTTGTGCCCTCATGCCTTTTATATTTTGGCGCGGATCCGGGATGGAAATACGCCTTTTTAATTACCGGTGGTATAGGCTTCGTATGGCTGTTTTTCTGGTTCGCGCTATACAGTACACCTGCCGGGCATAAAAAATTGACCAAAGAAGAATTTGACTATATACACAGCGACGACCTGGTGGTGCATGTCGCTCCGTCTGAAGATGTTGCCGTTAGCGATAAAATATCATGGGGCAAGTTGTTCACCTATCCGCAAACCTGGGCATTTATTATTGGTAAATTCATGACTGATGGTGTATGGTGGTTCCTGCTTTTCTGGCTGCCGGACTACCTGAAAAAACAGTTTGGTTTTACCGGCCACCAGGTAATGTGGCCAACCTTTATTGTTTATGGTATAGCCATATTCGGCAGTACTTTCGGCGGCAGCATTCCATTGTTCCTGATCAACCGTGGCATGACGGTCCGCAAGGCAAGGATGACAGCCATGTTTATCATCGCCCTTTTTCCTTTATTTTTACTGCTTACCCAATATTTTGGCGATAAAGCCATTTTTGGCACCCACGCGGTTATTTTAGCTGTAGGCGTTATTTGTATAGGCGGGGCGGCGCACCAAGCGTGGTCGTGCAACTTATTTACTACGGTATCCGATATGTTTCCCAAGCGAACGGTGGGCTCGGTTACAGGTATCGGCGGTTTGGCAGGCGGCTTAGGTGGTGTTATCGTTCAGCAACTGGCCGGCTATTTCACCGACTTGTATAAGGCAACGCCGCAAATTGCCTATAGCATCATGTTTACCGTTTGTGCCTTAGCTTATATAGCGGCATGGATAATAATCCGGTTGCTGACAAGAAAGGCGCCGCAAATACTTGTATGATGAAAAAGATAATTCATATCGCTGCAGTATTTATTTTAACCGGCCTGTTTTTTACAGCATCAGCACAAGTTGTTACGCTCGACTATTATTTTAATCACGAAACACACAAAAACAGATCCGGGCAGGAAGTGCGTTTTCACTATATGTGGGAAGATACTGAAAATTCCGGCTTTTCTATTTTAGGGGAAGCGTTTAAAAATGGCGGCGCCAAATTGCAATCACTCGAAAGCGCGCCCACTATAGCCGGTTTAAAAGGTACCAATATCTATATCATTGTCGATCCGGATACAAAGAAGGAAACCGCGCACCCTAACTATATTGAGGAAAAGGATATTAAAGAAATTGAAGAATGGGTTAAAGCCGGCGGAGTACTGGTGATGCTGGCTAATGACAGCACCAATGTGGAACTGCCCCATTTCAATAACCTGGCAGCGAAATTTGGAATGCATTTTAATGATGACCTGCAAAACCATGTTATTGATGATAACCATTTCCAGGAAGGAGCCGTGGTTACTGCTAACAATCCGATCTTTAAAACGGCAAAAAAAATATTTATGAAAGATGTGTGCTCCATAGATATAAGGTCACCGGCCTATCCAGGTTTAAGAAATAGCAACGGCGCGGTTATTATTGCTGTTGCAAAATATGGTAAAGGCACTGTGTTAGCAGTAGGCGACCCATGGCTGTATAATGAATATACCAACGGAAGGCTGCCTGCCGGTTACGAAAATGATAAAGCAGCTGATGATGTTGCAAGTTGGCTGATAAAGCAAATCCCCCGGCGAAATAATTAATATTGTCAATCAGGTGATCTTCGCCAGGCGCACAAAAGAAATAGCATCAGGCATTCTAAAAATATGGTGTAAGTAGTTGTAACAAATTTAACTTTTTTGCTAAATCAATTTAGCTTTTTATAGATTTGTTCTATGAAGCTAAGTTTATCTGCCTTTTATTTATTTTTTTTCCTGACCGGAATCGTAAATGCGCAAAAAATTCAACCATTTCAACAGGGCGAGCGGGTGGTATTTACGGGTAACAGTATTACTGATGGCGGCCATTACCATTCTTACATTTGGCTGTATTATTTAACACGCTACCCGGGCAGGCGCATTACCATATTTAATGCCGGAATAGGCGGGGATGTAGCACAGCAAATATATGAAAGGCTGGATAGCGATGTTTTTACCCATAAGCCTACGGTGATGACACTTACCTTTGGCATGAATGATACCGGCTACCAAAACCTGAAAGGAGACAAAGCCGATTCGGTTTATAACGCTAAAGTGGCAGTATCATTAAAAAGCTTTGCACTAATCGAAGCAAAACTAAAGGCGCATCCCGAGGTCAAAAAGATCATGATCTCGTCGCCGCCATATGACGAGACGTCAAAAATAAAAATCAACCCCTTGTTGAAAAAGAACACTGCCATTTTAAGAATAGCGGCCGGGCAACAAAAAGCCGCAGCCAGAAATAACTGGGGTTATGTAGATTTTAATGGTGGCCTTACGCAGGTTAGCCTGCACGAGCAGCAGCGCGATTCATTATTTACGTTCAATAACGCCGACCGCATCCATCCGGCAAATGATGGGCAAATGGTTATGGCATACGTGTTTTTGAAGGCCCAGGGCCTGGCGGGCAAAAAAGTGGCCGAAGTGGTGATCAACGCGCCGGAAAAAAAGATAGAAAGAGCCGGAAATTGCACCATTACCCGGCCGAATATATCGCCGGCAACCATCAAGTTCAGCTATCTGGCCAATTCATTGCCTTATCCGACCGATACTATTGCAAGTGGTTTTGGCAGGCCGCAACGTGCGCAATCAGCGGCGTTAAATCTAATACCATTCACAGATGAATTTAACCAGGAAACATTACAGGTTAAGGGACTGAAACAAAATCAATACGCACTTAAAATTGATAATAAAACGATCGGCACTTATAGCGGCGCCGATCTTGGCCGGGGCATTAACCTGGCTTTAATTAAAACCACACCGCAATACCAGCAGGCATTGGCCGTAATGCACATTAATGAAGAGCGCTGGGAAATTGAACGCCTCCTGCGCGAATATTACTGGATCCATTACTCCATACTTAAGCCAAAGGGACTGCTATTTAACGACGGCGATGCCACTGTAGATTCGCTGCAGAAATATGCTAAAAAAGACTTTTTTGTAGCAGTAACTATTCCAAATTATCGTAAAGCGAGATTTAAAAGCGTTCGCGAAGCCTGGCAACAGGAAATCGACCTGCTCACTAGCAAAATGTACCAAATCAATAAACCCGTCGTTCACCGTTTCGAAATTGCCTTAATTCAATAACACCAATGGTTAAAAAATTGCGTTACCTATTTCTTGCCTTATTTATCTGCTTTAACTGTGTAAAAGTTTCGGCTCAAACGGCATATTATATAGATGGTTACCATGGCGGGATATGGGGGCATTACCCGGATTGGAATACCAGGTTTATGGCAGATATGCTTAAAAAAAATCCCGATTGGAAGATCAACATCGAACTGGAGCCCGAAACCTGGGCCAGGGCACAGGCCGTTGACCCATTGGCTTATGCAGATTTTAAGGCACTTTTTGCTGATCAGTCGTTAAACGGCAGAATTGAGTATGTAAACCCGGCTTACGCGCAGAGCTACATGTACAATATATCCGGCGAGAGCATCATCAGGCAGCTAAGCTATGGTATGAAGCTGATAAAAGCCCATTTCCCGGAAGCGGTATTTACCAGTTACTCGTCAGAGGAACCTTGTTTCACAAGTGCCTTGCCTCAAATATTAACGTCTTTCGGGTTTAAATACGCATCGTTAAAAAATCCTAATACGTGTTTTGGTGGTTATACCCGCCCGCATGGCGGCGAACTGGTTAACTGGATCGGTCCGGACGGCACCGCCATTATAGCTTCTCCACGGTATAGCATAGAAAAATTGACCCCCAAATCAACCTGGCAAACTATTGCCTGGAATAATTCGGCAGAATATGTTAACGCGGCGCTGGCTGAGGGAATGACACACCCGATAGGGATGACGCTGCAGGACGCCGGCTGGAAAGGCGGCCCCTTCATTGGTAACGGCGTGCATAGCAATGTTAAAAGCATTTACACTACATGGCGCAATTACTTCGCTAACGTGGCTGCTAAAGACCCTAGGCAAAACTGGAAGGTATCGCAGGAAGATATCCTCGTAAGTCTGGTATGGGGGTCGCAGGTCACCCAGCAAATTGCCCAAAAAGTAAGGCTGTCTGAAAATAAGTTGGTTGCTACTGAGAAGTTGGGAGCTATCGCGAAAATTTATGCTGCAGCAGTATGGCCGCAGGCAGCGTTAGATTCGGCGTGGCGCACACTGTTGTTATCACAGCACCATGATTGCTGGATAGTGCCTTACAATGGCAAGCCCGGTAACACCTGGGCCGACAAAGTAACCGGCTGGACGGGCCATACCAACCGGATATGTGATAGTATTATTAACCGGGCTTGGGCCACCTTAAATCAGTCTGGTATTAGCGGAAATTATATTACCGTTTACAATACTACCAGCGTTAACCGCGACGAAGTAATATCCGTAAAGCTGCCGGCCAGCCGAAATTTGGCTAATACAGGTTTGATTGATAGAAACGGGCACGCAGTTCCGTTGCAGGTCACAGCCGAAAGTAGCATCATTTTTAAGGCCCGGATACCATCAATGGGTTATGCGATTTATCAGCTAACGGATAAAGCCCCAATACAGGTAAAAGGTGCAAGTATAAGTAAAATGGCTAACGGCAAATACCAGCTGGAAACAGATATATATAAGCTCATTATCGACCCGGCACATGGCGGAGTGATCAAAAGTATCAATGCTAAAAAACTAAATAATAAGGAATTTGTTGATCAATCAAACACCCGCAGCTTTAACGAATTGCGCGGCAATTTTTACAAAGATGGCGGCTTCAAATCAAGCGCGGATAGCGCTGCTGATATAGACATCATCGAAAACGGGCCGTTGAGAATTAAAGTTTTGGTGAAAGGCCAAATAGCCGGTAACAATTATAAGCAGGTTATTTCCTTAGAACAGGGTCAGCCACGGATAGATATTAAATTAGATATCGATTGGAAAGGTAACCCGGGTATAGGGCAGGATACTAAACCGGGCACTTACAAAGGAGATTCGCCGGCTAAACCTTTTTATGACGACCGCAATAAGCTGCTCGCCATGTTCCCGCTCAATTTAAAGCAGCAGAAGGTTTACAAAAATGCACCTTTTGATGTAACCGAAAGCAAATTAAAAAATACTTTTTTTACCCGCTGGGACAGTATAAAAAACAACGTAATATTAAATTGGGTAGATGTTACCGACAAGAATGACCAGTACGGCATGGCGCTGTTTACAGATCATACCACCAGTTACGCGCATGGCGAAGATTTCCCGTTAGGGCTAAACATCCAATATTCAGGTTCGGGTTTATGGGGCAGAAACTATGTTATTAATGGCCCCACACAAATCAATTACGCTTTAATACCACATCGGGGCAGATGGGATAATGCTGGTATATGGGCGGAAGGGACCAGGTGGAGTGAGCCATTAATTGCAATCGTGGTAAATGGGCATCCGCCTGAAATGAGCAGGTCGCTTGTTAAGGTGCCGGCCGGGTATGAAGTATCAGCTATAAATTTTGATGGCAATGATATGCTGGTGCGAATTTTCAATACCGGTACAAGCAATAAAGAAAAGATAACCTTTGGCTGCAAAGCAGCAAGAGCAGTATTAGTCGAACTTAATGGTAAAGAAGGGGATGAATTAACATTGTCAAAACAACCACATCAAATTTCTGCGATGATAACCATCCCAAAATTCGGTATCAGAACCATTAAACTGATAAATGCACGTAATTTTTAACGCGGAAATAGATGGATAATGAGATGGCAAATTAAATTTTGCTAAATAGTTGCTAAATCGTTTTTTCTTATATATTTGCACACTTTATTATACCAATTAATAGATACGGCCTGTATTTAAAACGCGTTATTCTCGAGTATAAATGTTTAAAAACATTACAAGATATTTTAGCCTGGCAATTGCGGCTGGCTTGGCCGTAGGTGCTTTGGCAGCGAACGGCCAGGATGCTGCATCCTACGTAAATCCATTGATTGGTGCAAGCAGCAGCGCCGCTGCTGCCGGTATCTATCACGGGCTGGGTAAAACGTTTCCGGGAGCAACAACGCCATATGGTATGGTACAGGTTAGCCCCAATACCATCACCGGAGGCGATAATGGATCCGGTTACAGTTACGAGCACACAAGTATAGAAGGCTTTGCCTTTACGCAAATGAGCGGGATAGGCTGGTATGGGGATATGGGTAACTTTTTGGTAATGCCGGCAACCGGCAAACTGAAAACAAGCGCCGGTACGCTTGCCGATCCAAAGGGAGGGTATCGTTCGGCGTACCTGAAGTCAAGTGAAAAAGCAACGGCCGGTTACTACAGCGCACTGCTTACAGATTATAACATTAAAGCCGAAATGACTGCCGCCCCGCATAGCGGCATGCTGCGTTTTACCTTTCCGCAAAATAAACATTCGAGAATACAAATAGACCTGGCCAGGCGGGTGGGAGGAACTTCAACATTACAATATGTAAAGGTAGTTGATGCCCATACCATAGAGGGCTGGATGAAATGCACGCCCGAGGGCGGAGGCTGGGGTGACGGCGACGGCCATGCTGATTATACCGTTTATTTTTATGCTAAATTCAGTAAACCGCTAAAGAACTTCGGTGTTTGGAGCGCAGATATACCTGACGGGCAGCGCCGGAAACGAGAGGACGTTGAGAGTGCAAAGTACCAGGACTGGGTTGCGCATGCGGTTATCTTAAAAGGCATTAAACAAAAGCAAGACAAGCACCTGGGCTTTTATACGGAATTTGCAACAAAAGCAAATGAACAGGTGATCCTGAAATCGGGTATTTCCTATGTAAGTATTGCGGGTGCTAAAAACAATTTGCTTACGGAGATCAAAGACTGGAATTTCGATGCGGCCCATCAGCGTGCAATAGCGCTTTGGAACAAGGCATTGGCTAAGGTGAAAATAGAGGGCGGTACGCCGGAAGAGCGAACCGTCTTTTATACTGCCATGTACCACACCATGATAGACCCACGTATTATTAATGATGTTGACGGGCAATATCCTGGCGGAGATGGCAGGGCACATCGTAATGGATCATTTAACAAGCGCACTATATTCAGTGGCTGGGATGTGTTTCGCAGCCAGATGCCTTTGCAAACGATCATTAATCCATCACTGGTGAATGACATGGTCAATTCATTGGTAACGCTTGCCGGCGAAAAAAATAAGAATTACCTGGAACGCTGGGAATTGTTAAATGCCTATAGCGGCTGTATGTTTGGTAACCCGGCCGTTTCCGTGATAACCGATGCTTATGCCAAGGGCATCCGCAATTTTGATGTACCAAAGGCTTACGCGCTTTCGGTTGGTTCGGTTGAGAAATTTGGCAACGGCGATAGGGGGTATACGCCCGGCTCTAACAGCATTGCATTAACCTTAGAATATGCTTATACCGAGTGGTGCGTTTCACAAATGGCCAACTGGTTAAACCATCCTGCCGACGCCGCTAAATACGCCGCGCGCAGCCAGGATTATCATAATATTTTCGACAAAGAGAAAGGTTGGTTCAGGCCTAAAGACAGTAATGGAAACTGGGCCGCATGGCCGGATTCCGGGAGACTAACGCAATGGTACGGCACTTTTGAATCCAATCCTTACCAACAGGGCTGGTTTGTACCGCACGATGTTGATGGTATGGTAAAGCTGATGGGCGGCAAAGAAAAAGTAATTGCCGATCTCAACAACCTGTTTGAAAAAACACCGGAAAACATGATGTGGAATAATTACTTTAATCAGGCCAATGAGCCGGTACATCATGTCCCGTTTTTATATAACCGTTTAGGCGCACCCTGGTTAACCCAAAAATGGAGCCGCGAAGTTTGTCGCCGGGCATATAAAAACTCGGTAGAAGGTTTGGTAGGTAACGAGGATGTGGGCCAGATGTCGGCCTGGTATGTACTGGCTTCTGCCGGTCTGCACCCGGTTTGCCCGGGCGATACGCGGCAGGAGATAACCAGTCCTGTTTTCGATAAAATTACCCTAAAACTCGACCCAAAGTATGCCAAAGGTGATACGTTTACTATTGTGGCTAAAAATAATTCAGCTAAAAACATGTATATACAAAGTGCAAGGTTAAACGGTAAATCTTATGATAAATGCTACGTCGATTTTAAAGATATAGCTGCAGGCGGCGTACTGGAATTAACCATGGGCAATACACCAAATAAAAACTGGGGACTTAATTAATATGAAGAAAATAATTATTACACTACTGGCGGGCTGCCTTGTTTTCAACGCTGCCATAGGCCAAAAGGTAGCGCCTTTTAAAGCAGGTGACCGTGTTGTGTTTGTTGGTAACAGTATTACCGATGGGGGGCATTACCACTCGTACATTTGGCTGTATTACATGACGCATTTTCCCAATATGCGTATTACTTGTTTTAATGCAGGTATTGGCGGCGATGCTATCGGCCAGATAGCTGATCGCTTTGACGATGATGTGCTCTCAAAAAAGCCAACGGTTTTAACGCTAACCTGGGGGATGAATGACAGTGGTTATTTTGAATGGGCGCGTGCTGATGCACAGGATGTATTTGATAAGCGGATGGTAAACAGCTATAAAACATACGACCTTGTTGCGGACAAATTAAAGCAGCGGCCCGAAATCAGAACAATATTGATAGGCGGATCGCCGTATGATGAAACCACTAAGTTCACCACCAAAAATATCTGGCCGCATAAAAGCGCCGCACTGGCTTCTATAATAGCACACCAGGAGCAATCTGCAAAAGACAATCATTGGGCATTTGTTGATTTTTTTCACCCCATGACGGAGATCAATAAACGCGAGCAGGTTAGAGATTCAACCTTCAGCCTTACACCAAACGACAGGGTACATCCGGATAACGACGGGCACCTGGTAATGGCAGCCATTTTCCTTAAAGCACAGGGTATGGATAACAAAGTGGTGGCAGATATCAGTATTAACGCCGTCAGTAAAAGCGTTGCCAAAGCTGTTAATTGCAGAATAAGCGGTGTGACAGGTACATCAAATGCACTATCATTTAACTACCTGGCCAACTCATTACCATACCCGCTTGATACTATTCCGCGTAGCTGGGGTAACCACAAAAAGCAATCGGACGCCCTTAAGGTAATACCATTTAATAAAGAATTTAACCAGGAAGTATTAACCGTTAAAGGTTTGAAAAAGGGTGATTATAGCCTATTGATAGACGGCGAAAATATGGGTAACTGGCCGGCCAGCCAATTTGCCGACGGGGTTAACTTGGCCGAAATTACCAGTACACCACAGTATCAGCAGGCCATTCAAATTCGCGAACTAAACGAAGAACGCTGGGAAATTGAGCGCCGCCTGCGTATGTATATGTGGATGGAATATGATTTCTTGAAAGGCAGGAACCTGTTGTATAAAGACGATAACGCCGCTATGGATACTGTGAAAAAATATGCGATGAAAGACATTTTTGTTAACGGTAATAAAGATAATTATGCCCGTGCCCGTTACAAAAGCCTGCGCGACGCCTGGCAAAAGGAAATGAATGTGTTAACAGACCAGATCTACGCCATTAATAAGCCACAAGTACATCGCATTGAAATAGTGGCAATAAGCAAATAACAAACGATTTATAAGAAGATGAATATCAGGAAATTTATTGCCCTTGTATTGTTTTGTGTTTGTGTATACAGCAAAACAAACGCGGCTATTGTAGATACCGCGCTAACCCACAGCGCTGCAATGCACAAAGATATTAAAGCGGTTGTTGTTAAACCGGCTGATTATACTGCCGGAAAAAGGTTCCCCGTGTTATATCTGCTTCACGGCTTTAGTGGCAGCTACAGCGATTGGATAAAAAAGGTGCCTGCAATTGCGGATATGGCCGATACCTATCATGTAATTATCGTTTGTCCCGATGGTAACTTTGCGAGCTGGTATTTTGACAGCGTTGAAAATAGGGATTTTAAATACGAAACTTATATAGCATCGGAGCTTGTAAGCTGGATTGACACGCATTATAATACAATAAATAACCGTTCGAAAAGGGCGATAACAGGGTTAAGTATGGGGGGGCACGGCGCGTTGTTCATCGCATTTAAACACCAGAACGTTTTTGGCGCGGCTGGAAGTATGAGCGGGCTGGTTGATTTAAGGCCATTTCCGGATAGTTTTGGTATTGAGCAGGTACTGGGCAAGTATAGCGAGCACCCGGAACGATGGGAGCAAAATAGTATTGTTAACATGATCTATTTGTTAAAAAGTAATGCCCTGGCACTTACATTCGATTGCGGTTACGATGATTTTTTATTTCACGAAAATGAAAGCTTGCATCAAAAATTACTCGAACGAAACATCGCGCACGATTTCACTGTGCGCCCCGGCGCGCATTCCTGGACGTATTGGGGAAATTCTATTACGTATCAAATGCTATTTTTTAACCGTTTTTTCAATAATATACTTCCAAAATAGAAAAATTGTATTTGAAAAATACTTGCTTCAAGAAACAATAATTCCAAGATATCTGAAAAAAAAATGAATTTTTAATAAAAATAGGTCGTTCGTATTAAGAGATTATATTTTTTAGCATAGTGTGTTAAAAATACACGTCAAAAAAATATAAAAAATATTTGCTAAATCGATTTTGTGGCGTATATTAGCCTAACCAAATAAACAACTGAATTTTAAAACCAATTGATAATTTCGAATTAAACTGAATTGCTGTTTGCTAGCTAAAACGATTTTTTAGCCAGTGCTTATCGTCGGTTTTTCATTTTGTTAATTATGTAATGCTATATTATGAAGAAAATTTACCTGTCATTCTGTATTGGTTTTTTTAGTCTCTGGATCGCTGTAAGTCTTCAATCCTGTAAAAAAGGAGATAGTTTTTTGGCTGCAACTTCAACCACTAACCTTACGCAGGCGTCGGTATTCGCGGATAGCTCACAAACAGAAGGTTTTCTCGCTAATATTTATGCGTCAGTCGGCTTTAGTACCAGCCCTTCCCGGTTTGTAGCAAACAATGTTGTCTGCGGCGGATTGGACGCTGCCTGTGATGAATCAGAGCCTTCCCATACCTATGCTACGGATGCCTCAGGTTTTGCGACCGGAACGATAAATGCCGGTATCGTGAGCAATGCTCCTTATGTCACCTGCTATACCCAAATACGAGCAGTAAATCAGTTGCTGGCGAATATACACTTGACAAAGATGAAGACCGCAAACAAAACGCAAGCGGTTGCAGAGGCCCGATTTTTACGGGCCTGGTACTATTTTATACTTGTTGAACATTATGGCGGCGTTCCATTAGTAGGGGATAGCGTTTACACGTATGCAACCCCAATCACTGTCAAACGCTCCACATTTGCCGCCTGTGTAAATTATATCACTGCTGAATGTGATGCCGCAGGCGCCGTTCTTCCCCTTACACAATCCGGGTTAAACTTCGGCCGCGCTTCTTCAGGAGCTTGTATGGCGTTAAAAGCCAGAATGCTGTTATATGCAGCCAGCCCGTTATTTAACGGAACTACGTTAGTTGCAGATGCAGGGGGCAGCGGAATCGATCAGAACCTGGTTGGTTATCCTGCTGCCGACCCGTTGCGTTGGCAGGCTGCCGAACTTGCGGCACAGGCGGTCATCGCCTCCGGTGCCTTTTCACTAAATCAAGTAAATACCTATCAGACGTCTACACCTGGATTTGGGTTCCAGGGGCTATTTCCTCAACGCGTAAATTCCGAATATATATTTCAATTAATGCGGACGGCTAATTCCGATCTGGAAAATCTCTTCCTGCCGCCTTCGAGAGCGGGCGCAAATGGCGCTTTTCCCTATGAGGGAATGGTAGAAGCCTTCCCGATGCAAAACGGCAAATTAATTACTGACCCTACATCTGGCTACGACCCCGCAAATCCTTACGCTAACCGTGATCCGCGATTAAATTATTCGATTATTCATGACCAAACCGTATTAAATGTACGTACAGGAAATGGTTTGATCAGCGGACAGGCACCTGTGAATATTTACGTTGGTAATGGTAATAACCAAAATCCTGATGCCGTACACCAGGGCACAATTACCGGTTACTACAACAATAAGATGCTTGATCCGGCTGCAATAGCTGCAACAATTGGATTTCCTACAAACCGATGTCTGCCGTTGATAAGGTATGCAGAAATACTTTTAGACTATGCAGAGGCAGCTAACGAATTTGAAGGACCGACTGTAAATGTCTACAGTGCAATGAACGCTATAAGACAACGTGCCGGACTCAATCCATATGCACTGCCCGCCGGCCTTAGCCAAAGCGCTATGCGCACCTACATCCAAAACGAAAGGCGTATTGAACTGGCATATGAAGGTCACCGTTTCTGGGATGTCAGGCGCTGGAAAATAGCCGGTCAAACGGATAATATCCAGGCTTTGGGTATGGAAGTAGACAAGAACGGCACAGCAACAACCTATAATACTTTTAATGTCACGAAACATAATTTCAGGCCGGCAATGTACCTATGGCCATTCCCGATCACCGAGACCGGAAAATCGCCAACGCTTGTGCAAAATCCAGGCTATTAACAGGTAAATAAATAGGACAAATTAAATTATTATGAATAGATATCTGCGATTGAAAAGACACCTGCATCTGCTTATTATTTTGATAGGCTTGTCATTTGCATCATGTAAGGTTGAAAAGATAACTGCCGCAAATGAGGGAACTAAAGATCTTACGGGCACTTGGAAAGTAGTACAAGCTACAAGAAATGGAACCGACCTTATTCCGCTATACGATTTTACTCAGTTTATCTTAAAGTTTGATGCAAAATCGCAAAGCTATACATTAACAAACCCACTTCCATTTATTGTTGGAACGAATGGTAAATATGCCCTGGATGATCCGCAATATCCTTTTAAACTAACGTTTACTGCCAGCGGCGGGACGCCTGTGACAACATCGTTCAATTACCCGATTGTCGCCGGGTCGAGGGCAATAATCCTGAGTTTTAGCCCGGGATGCACGTTAAATACATATGTATATACATTCACAAAAAGCAATTGATCTTTAAAAATTAGTTAATGAAAACAACTCTACATATTAAGGGAAGAAATTTATGGATACTTTGTACCCTGGTGGTAGTAGGTATTGCATTAAGTTGTTGCTATACAATAATTGTCAGTGTTGATCAACCGGCCACTGCCGTAGTAGGGTCAACGGTGAATATTGTGGTCAATGTCAAAAACTCATGTAACAGCAGTGGTACGGCCCATTTTGTTTTTGGATTTTTGGCGCCGAAAGGTTGGAAAACATCACAAAATGCAAAAATTACCTGGGCAAGTACAAAAGGCAGCGGTAATATGGTACTTATTCCGTCCACCATTGTTGCCCCCAATAGCAATGGATTAAGCTGGCCGGCCTATATGAAGGCTACTTTTGGCACTGCAGGAAATTTAATTGATGATGTAGAATGGGTTGCTTACCAAACTGACGCACCGATCAACTATGCTAATGGAGATAAGATCACAGGAACCGTTAATATTACCTTTAGCAATATTGGTGCAGACGGTAATCCCACCCTGGTTAAGCTTGGCTATGTTATAGCGAATGATCAAAACGGATTTACATTCGACGGGAACGATGGCGATTCAAGTCCAACAACGGAATATTACAATGAGCTGGTCACCTCCTGTTTTCAGCTCACCGGCGGTACGGGTGATTTGGTTGACTTTTGCAACCCGCAGTTAACAACAATAAACCCCCCTAAGTCGCTGGATAATGACCTGGTGACGATTACCTACAATAACAACGTCACCCCAACAGCATTAGCAGGCAGCAATGCGGTGTATTTATGTGCCACTGCCACATTAAGTGACGGTTCAACGGTAAATGTATGTAGTCAAACGGCAAAAACGATGCTTACTCAAACGTCGGCTAACAGCGGTGTTTACCAGTTAACATTTTGGCCGAAAAGCTTTTTCGGAACAACGTCGGCCCAAACTGTGGTAAGCATGACCTACTATATTACCGATAAGACTGGAACCACACAGGTAGGATATGGCAATACAGCTGCTGCTTTCACTTATAAATTTAAATGCTCGTGAGATAAGCCTGTTGGCTGAATATACATCTTGAAAATGACACCAATATTCCATGGATTTTTCCAGGTACCGGCCAATAATATGATCAATCTTTTAACAACTTAAAACTTATTCTATGCATTATTGCTACGCAAAGAAATATTTAACAGGAATCATTGTCCTGTTGCTGGCATCGGTAAACGCCGGATACGCCGCTATACAGCAAGATACAACAGTAAAAGGTTCTGTCCATGCGGGGTGGGTCGGAGGCACGGTATTCGATGAATATAGCCAGCCCTTAAAAAATGTAGCAATTGCCATTAAGGGAAAAACGGATGTCGTTACGTCCGATGGCTATGGTCGATTTGAAGTAAATGCCCGCGCAGGAGATATCTTAACCTTCAACTATCCGGATCACCTGGTACGCGAAGTGCATGTTAAAGGCACTCAACCGATCAATGTAAAGTTGGAGGAATCATTCCTTAAAACACCTAAAACTATAGATATTCTTTATGGCAGGGCGAGCAAAGAAAGTATACTCGGGTCAATAGCTACTATATATACAAATCAGTTAACCACTACTCCGGCTTCCTTATATGTATACGCTTTTCCCGGTCAATTGGCTGGCGTGTATACACAACAATCCAGTGGTTTTACCTCATTTAATACAGCCCCGCTTTCTTCCGGGTCAGTTATCGGGCAGAACCTGGTAAATTCAGCTTCCAATAATAACTCGACCACTGATAATTCGGAAATAAGTGTCACAGTTCGCGGACAATCGCCAATAACGGTTATTGACGGTGTACAGCGCGAAATCTCATCCATCGATCCCGAATCAATTGAGTCGGTTTCCGTTTTAAAAGATGGTTTATCGACAATAATGATGGGGATAAATAGTTCCAGGCCAATTTTACTGGTTACTACAAAGCGCGGGCAAGTGGGCAAGCCGCGTATAACGTTTACAGCGGAGACGGCTGTACAGCAATCCTTAAATTTACCGACGCCATTGCCGGCATACCAATATGCATACCTGGTCAACGAAACGCTGACCAGTGACGGGAAACTGCCCCAGTATTCAGCAGCTGATTTTGCCGCGTATAAGAACCATACCGATCCTTACGGACATCCGGATGTAAATTGGTTTAAAACAATATTAACTGATTATTCGCCGATGACATCCTATAAGTTAAACGTCAACGGCGGAACCGAAGTCGCTAAGTATTCAATATCACTGGGATACTTTGACCAGGCCGGAATTTTTAAAACGGCCAGCCAGGTTCCTTACAATACCAATAACGACCTGAGCCGGTACCTTATCAATTCAGATATATCGGTACAGGTAAATAAAAATTTAAATGTAGATCTGCAATTGTTCGGCCGTGTTCAAACGACAACTGAACCCGGATCGGGTTATACTAACTTGTTGAACTCGCTTTTTACGACCCCGAATAATGCCTACCCGGTGTATAACCAAAATGGCTCTTTTGGCGGCTCAAATATTGGCGGCAATACGGGGCCGTACAGCAATAACCTGGTGGCGCAGTCTCAATATTCAGGATATATCCAGAACAATGCTGATGATATTCTCGCAAACCTTGATTTAAATTATAATCTGAACAGTATTTTGACCGGGCTGAGTGCTAAATTGAAAGGGAATCTGAGCTATCAATCTGTTACTGCGCTCAATCGCAGCCTGCAGAACACTTCTTTTCAATTGAATAAGGACAGTACCTATTCTCAGTTGGGGTCAATTGTAGCCCAGAGCAATAATTTCTCTACCGTTTATACCTCAAGACAGTCGTTTGGTCAATTTGCGCTGAATTATAACCGCCAATTTGGTAAAAATGCGATTGCCGGTACATTGCTTTATGATAGCAGATCATTGGTTACCAACTACGACATTGCAGAGAATGTAACTGATATTGCAGCGAAAGGCACCTATAATTATGATGGGAAGTACTTCGCGGAAGCTGCTGTTAACAGAAGCGGTAATAGCCGGTATCCTCCGGGCCAGCAGAATGGGACATTTTACGCGGGCGGCCTCGGCTGGCAAATGGGTAAGGAAGACTTTATTAAGGATAATTTTACAGCAATCGATTCGTGGAAATGGCGGGGTACTTATGCCCGTACAGGTAATGGTAACATTGCTCAGCAGGCTTCATTATATTATGCCTATGCGCAAACATATAGTGTAAACAATTACAGATACAACTATCAGATAGGTACGGGATATACCACGGTCTATTATCAATATGACAGTCCGTTAGCAAATCCATATATAACCTGGGAAAGTGCCGATAAAATTGACTTTGGCACAGATGTAGCTTTATTTAAGAACCACTTGCTGATTACCGCAGACTATTATCATGACCGGTATTTTAATGTCCTGGGTTTCCGTGGCAATTCTATTGCCCTTTTGGGAACCTCTTATCCGCTGGAAAATATAGGCATTAATCTTTATCAGGGGGCTGAACTTAGCCTTACCTATCAAAATCATGTAAATAATTTCAATTATTTTATTACCGGGAACGTGAACCTGCAGAGTTCAAAAATCCTTTTTAATGACGAATTACATTCGCCGTTTGCTTATACCCTGCAAACCGGTAAACCAGTAAACGGAACTATTTACGGATATACTGCGGAGGGCTTGTACCAATCGGCACAGGATGCTGCCAATTCACCACATATTGCCGGTTATACTCCCCAGCAGGGCGACATTAAGTACAAAGATATGAATGGTGATGGGATAATCAATCAGTTTGATGAATCCACTATCGGAGGCACTAAGCCACTGGTGTTTTACGGTCTCAATTTTGGATTTAATTATAAGGGATTTAATATGAGTGTTATTCTGCAGGGTGTTACTAACCGTCAGATCTACCTGGGCGGCAACAATATCGAAACGCAGTTTGGACTTGATTATTCAAATATTAATCAACAATCCTACCTGAATTCAACCGGCCGCTGGACACCGGAAACAAGCACGATTGCCACGTTGCCAAGATTGGCTGTTTCTGCTTTTAATAACAATGCATTGTCCTCATCATTTTGGATTAAATCAGGAGATTATATGCGGGTTAAAAACGCTGAAATTGGCTATACGCTGCCTTTAAGCGTTACAAAAAAACTAAAAATTGCCGGCTTAAAATTGTTTGTAAACGGAGAAAACCTGGGCACCCTGGCCGGTTTTAAAGGCATTGACCCGGAAGAGACAAGCATGGGCGCATATCCCGTTCAACGTGTAATAAACGCGGGAGTGACTATTAAGCTTTAACGTTAACATTATCAAGATACAATATGAAAAAGTCTATAATTGGTTTATCGGTGTTAATTGCTTTATTGTCCGGTATATATGGATGCAAAAAGTATGAACAGTTCCCGGTTGATAAGGTAACAAAAAATTATATTTTCGACCCGCTTGATTCTGCCGGCACAAACGCCCAGTCATATCTTTACGGTATATATGCTGCCGTGCAAAGTGGTCACAACCGGGTTGGCGGAGACTATCTGGATGCCGCCTCGGATGATGCTGTATCTTCAAGAACCGGCTTGGTACCTGTTACCCTGATGTCTACAAATGCAGTAACGGCCGCTACGTTTCCCAGCGGTGAAGATGTTTGGGAAGGTACCAACCCCGCAGGTGCGCCAAATTCATATTATGCGGGAATAAGGCTGGCAAACGAATTCATTACAAATATTGCTGTTGTTCCGGTAAAAGGTTCTTTGCCAAATGGCGTAGGAACAAGATGGGTATGGAAAAGCGAAGCGAGATTTTTACGGGCTTATTTTTATTTTGAGCTGGTTAAACGTTATGGCGGCGTGCCATTGCTGGGCGATAAGGTTTACAATATTAACGACGTTATAGCCCTGCCACGAAACAGTTTTTCCGATTGCATTAATTACATTGTCAGCGAATGCAACGCAATTAAGGATAGTTTAATCACAGCGCCTTTAAGCAATCCCAATGATAATTTTCGGGTTACCAAAGGCGCGGCCCTGGCGTTGAAAGCACGTGTGTTATTATATGCGGCAAGCCCGTTATTTAACGGTGGAAATATTGATCCATCAAACCCTTTAACAGGATACACGAATAATGATATTAACCGCTGGACACTCGCCGCCAATGCCGCGAAGGATGTTATCGCGTTGAATTCATATTCGTTAGACCCAAACTTTAAGGATATATTTTTAACGCAAAACAATTCAGAAAGGATTTTTATTCGTCCTGGCGGCAATAGCATTAGTATAGAAACCAATAATGGGCCGGTAGGCTTCCAGGCCGCATCAGCAGTCGGAAATACTAATCCTACCCAGGAATTGGTTAACGCATTCCCCATGGTCAACGGGTTAGCGATCACCGACCCTTCTTCGGGGTACAATTCTGCTGATCCCTACGCTGTAAACTCGACGCCAAAACGCGACCCCAGGTTTGCCGCTTCCATTATTTATAATGGCGACACATGGCTCAACACTTCGGTACAAACTTTTGAGGGCGGCCAAAGCAAACCCGATGTGAACACACAGCAAACCGTTACCGGCTATTACATGCGAAAGTTTATGGGCGCATTTGAGAAGACAACGGCATATAGCAACCATTCAACTGATTGGATTGTTTTTAGGTATGCCGAGGTTTTATTATCGCTTGCTGAAGCTGAAAATGAAGCTGCCGGTACGCCCCCTTCGGATTGCTATACTCAAATTTATGCCATACGGGCACGGGCGGGAATTGCCCCCGGTGTTGGCTCGACTTATGGAGTTCCGCAAAATATGACGACTTCGCAAATGCGCGCCTTTATTCAAAATGAATGGCGTATTGAATTTGCTTTCGAGGAACATCGCTACTTCGATATGAAAAGGTGGAAAATAGCCCAAACCGTCATGAATCAGCCAAGAACGGGTATTTCCATAGTTAAAACGGGCGCAACACTAACTTATAACCCCATTAATGTTTTAACGACTGTATTCACAACGAAACAGTATTTACACCCTATTCCATACAACGAGATCCTTAAAAACTCTAACCTGAAACAGAACCTGGGTTGGTAACAAAATCATCATTTAACTAAATAATAAAGCAGTTATGAGAAAATTAATACTTTTCTTCCTTTTGATCACCAGCACATTGCCAGCCGTTCTGTATGCCCAAAATAAAGTGGTAACGGGCGTTGTAAGAGACGAGGGCGGCATTTTGCCGGGCGCTTCGGTTATTGAAAAGGGTGTTACCGGCAATGGTGTGGTGACGAATACAAACGGAAGATTTACTTTAACCCTCAAAGGCAATTCCAATGTCCTTATAGTAACTTTTGTAGGATATGCCACCCGTGAATTCAATGTTGCCGGCAAAACCGGCAGTGTTGACATCACATTAACTTCGAATAATCAAGGACTTAATGAGGTTATTGTAGTCGGGTATGGTAAAACAACCCGCGTTACCAATACCGGTTCGGTGAGTTCAATCAGTGCGGCTGATATACGTACAGTTCCTACAGCAAATGTTCAAAATGCTTTGGTTGGGAAATTGCCGGGCTTTTTTTCAACGCAGGCGTCCGGGCAGCCGGGAAAGGATGCGTCTGATTTTTTCATCCGGGGTATAAGTTCATTAAACCCTGCCGGAAATCAACCGCTTATTATTGTTGATGATATTCAATATACTTACGACCAGCTTCAGCAGATAAACGTTAATGAAATAGAAACCATTACTATTTTAAAGGATGCATCTACTACTGCCATTTATGGTATTAAGGGTGCGAATGGCGTATTGGTGGTAACCACCCGGCGTGGAAAGGCCGGAAGGCCCCAGGTTAATTTTCGCAACGAAACTGGGGTTCAATCACCTACAAAAACGCCAATTTTCTTAAATTCATACCAATCAGCCCTGTTAGTCAACCAGGCGGAGACGAACGACGGAAAACCTGTTACTTTTAGCCAGAGTGATCTTACAGCTTTTCAAAATCACTCGGATCCGTATGGCCACCCCGACGTTGACTGGTATAATAAAATTTTTAAGAAATATAGTTACCAGGTTAACTCAAACCTCGATATCTCCGGTGGTACCGACCAGCTTAAATATTTTATTTCAGGTGGTGCTTTGCAGCAAAACGGCCTTGTAAGGGATTTTCCCGACCCTTTGGCGAATGTTAATACCCAATACGATTTTAAAAGGTATGACTTCAGGTCCAACCTCGATTTAAAGGCCAACAAAACCCTGGACCTGCGATTGGATATTACCACGCGCTTTTCAGACACTAATTCGCCAAACGAGTCAGCTTCCAGCACTTTATCTGATATTTATAGCTTTGCGACAGAAACTCCGTTTACTGCCCCCTTTTTAAACCCAAATGGCAGTTATGCATATGCCTATTCTCCGTTTAATTCGGGGCACCTGCCTACCTTAAATGCAAGACTGGCAACCGGCGGTTACCAGGACCAAAAACGAACCGATTATAACGTATTATTCAATGCAACGCAAAAGCTGGATGCGATAACAGACGGATTGTCATTAACTGGAAGAGTTGCATATTCCAGTGCAGAAGCTTACACCAGGTCGACAGGTAACTATGGCCCAATACCATCTTATCATTATGATCCTGCAACAAATACAACAACATTAAATCCTGCCAGCAGCTATGTTTTTCCAAATATCTATTATGCAGGTAATGTTAATCTTTACACAACCAATGTTAATCTTCAATTATTTGGTAACTACGACCACACGTTTGGTAAAAATCACGTCACCGGTCTTGTGCTTTTAAATCAATCTGCTCAAACCTTTGATGCCAATAATACAAGTTTTGGCGCTTTGCCGTCGACACAAGTAGGCGTGCCTGCAAAATTCAGGGGCATTTCTCTCAGGGGTGTTTATGACTTCGAAGGCAAGTATCTGTTCGATATCAACGCTGCCTACAATGGAACTGACCGCTTTGCTGCCAATCATCGTTACGGGTGGTTTCCTGCAGCAAGTGTTGGCTATAATATCTCGAAGGAAAGTTTCTTTAAGAATAGTCTTCCTGTTTTTAGCCTGTTTAAACTTCGTGCATCATACGGTATTGTGGGTTCAGATGTAGCGCCAGGTAACACTTACATATACACTCAGAATTATATACAGAACCCTGGTACTTATAATTTTGGCACCTCGCCTAATAACTATAACCAGTATTACGAGGGCGCTCTTGCAAATACAAATGTAGTTTGGGAAAAGCAAAAGGAAACAGACATTGGGCTGGATATGAACATGTTCAAAGACAAGCTATCTGTTACGATTGATTATTTTCATAATGTGCGGTATGATCAGCTGATCACGCCTAATAATATACCGCTTATTTTAGGTGTTGGTTTGCCGGCGATCAACCTGGGGCGTACCCAAAACCAGGGATTCGACGGGCAAATTGGTTATCATGATCATATCAGAGACTTGCAATACGGGATCAATTTTGTATACTCCATTGCTAAAAACAAAATTTTGTTTGAAAGCGAGGCGCAGCCTGCATATCCGTGGCTTGCACGCACCGGAAAAGCGATCAACCAGCCTTTCGGATATAAAAGCCTTGGATATTATTCAGCTGCCGACGTAAATTCAATCAATTCATATAAGGCGGCTCATGGCGGAAGTAATGCCGGTGATCCGATAGCGATTCCTGATAATGGAGAGATTATCCAACCAGGGGATTTGAAATATAAAGATCTGAACAAGGACGGGTACATTAACGTTTTCGACCAAACGGCGATCGGCAACCCGAGTTTACCCAATACAACCCTCGGTTTGAATTTGACGGCTGCGTATAAAGGGTTTAGTATAAGCGTGCTTTTCCAGGGATCGTTCAACTACAGCTTTATCATTACCGGTACCGGTATTGAGCCTTTCCAAAGCCAGTTTCAACCGATACACGAGCTGGCTTATACGCCTGCAACGGCTTCAATCGCACAATTCCCAAGGTTGACCACAAATCCGTCAACCATTAACAGCCCAACCTATTATCCATCGGACTACTGGCTGGTAAATGCTTATTATATCCGGTTAAAAACGGTTGATATTGGCTATCAATTTCCAAGTAAATCTCTTCCGTTGCATTTAAATAATGCGCGCATTTACCTGAGCGCATACAACCTTTTTACCTGGGATAATTACAATAAATATCAACAGGATCCCGAAGTTTCCACCAATACAGCGGGGGATGCCTATATTAACCAACGTGTGATCAATTTAGGTTTGCAGCTAGGTTTTTAAGACACGGCAGCTCTGACTTCAATTTAGCATTCAAACCGCATACTTCATGAGTTGTGGTTTGAATGCTTTTTTATAAATTACCCCAATGTTTCCTACTTTAACCGACCTTATACAATATATTTTTCATTTACACCTGCTTATTCCCATCCAAACCTTTGGTTTTTTTGTTGCACTATCTTTCTTTATAACCTATTTTGTATTTGTAGCCGAACTAAAAAGAAAAGAGGCCGATGGCCAAATATCTGCCTACACAGTAAGTGAACAGGTGGGTACGCCCGCCTCAATTCCCGAGTTGATCGTTAATGGGCTATTGGGATTTCTTTTTGGATTTAAAATAATCGACCTGGCGTTTAACTATAAAATATTCGCAGCGGACCCGGGGGCTTTTATATTTTCAATGCGCGGCAACCTGGGCGGCGGTTTAGTTTGCGGTTTAATATTTATGATATGGATATATATTGACCGGAAACGTGACCAACTGCCAAAACCCGTTGTTA
Organism: Mucilaginibacter sp.; assembly: GCA_028288125.1. Classification (GTDB taxonomy): domain Bacteria; phylum Bacteroidota; class Bacteroidia; order Sphingobacteriales; family Sphingobacteriaceae; genus Mucilaginibacter. Next base: position 919 of record JAQBOH010000200.1, on the reverse strand, counting down.
AAACAAAAGTTGTGCATCCCTATCAACTTATGGTTTACCTGGCATTTGTATTAGGTATCTCGGGGGTTATCGGGTCTAAACTCTTCAGTATTCTTGAAAATTTCCAGGATTTTATATATCATCCAATTGACACGATATTCTCCCGTAACGGATTTAACTATTATGGCGGATTAATTTTTGGCTCACTGGCCTGGCTGTATATCTGTCATAAAAAGGGAATGAAACTGATACATCTCGCTGACATTGGTTCGCCGGGTATGATGCTGGCTTATGGAATAGGACGGATTGGGTGCTATCTGTCGGGCGACGGTGACTGGGGTGTTATCAGTTCAGTAAAACCTGTTTGGCTAAGTTGGCTTCCTGACTGGATATGGTCATTTAAATTCCCGCATAACGCGATTGACGCAGGAGAACTGATACCCGGATGTTTTGGCGAACATTGCCGTCAACTTCCCAGGGGCGTTTATCCAACATCACTGTACGAGGCTGTTATGTGTATTGCATTGTTTGGTTTTATGTGGGGCATAAGAAAATATATTCGTACGCCCGGATTGATGTTTTGTTTATTTTTGATATTAAATGGAGCGGAACGTTTGCTTATCGAAACAATCCGGGTAAATGAACGTCATCGCTTTTTGGGGATCATATTTACACAAGCGGAAATAATAGGCTTTATTTTGGTGGCAGGAGGCGTTTCTGGTATTCTTTTTATCATCTTCAAACAGCGGACATCGATTAAATACAAATTGAAATGAAAAATAGCTATCTGATCATTTTATTCTTCCTTGACTTTTTGGTGGCAAGCGCAGGATATAGTCAAGGGGTAAAGGATTTAACTTCTTTAAAATTTTCAGTAGCAGAAGCGCCGGAATGGTCTGATTTGTTAAAAAGAGATTTGGGGTGGTTTGGCGCCGACGGA